>JAQBXG010000071.1 GCA_027625125.1 Pseudomonadota bacterium | reverse complement strand
AAAGCAGACCCGAACGTAATCATCGCCGCCGCAGCACGAGGGCACCAGACGTTGGAGTCAATCCACTAGGGAGGCGCGCATGAATATCGGCCAGGCTGCGGATCGCTCGGGCGTGACGCCGAAGACCATTCGCTATTACGAAAGCGTCGGATTGATCGAGGCCGCGCCGCGGGCCGACAACGGCTACCGTGACTATGGCGCCGACGATGTCGAGACGCTGCGGTTCATCAGCCGCGCCCGTGGCCTGGGCTTTACGGTCGCCGAAGTGCGCGCATTGCTGTCGCTGTACCACAACCGCGAGCGCGCCAGCGCCGAGGTCAAGGCGATGACCCAGGCCCATATCCGCGACATCGACCGCAAGGTGGCGGAATTGGACGCGATGCGCTCGACGTTGCAGCACCTGGTCGACTGCTGCGCCGGGGACGCGCGCCCGGACTGCCCGATTCTCGACGACCTGGCCGGCCATCACGGCTGACCGCCCGCGCGCAATGGCGCGCGGTCTGGCAGACGCGGCGGCGCCGCGCTAATCTCAGCCGATGGGGAAAGCCGCGCGGATTCTGATCGCCGTCGCCGCGATGTTCGTGCTGGGCGCGGGCTTGGGCGCGAGCCTGGGCGTCGTCAGCGGTTCGGCGACGGCGGCGGCGGATTCGGTCATCGCGACCTCGCCGATGCCGGCCCAGGATGCGACGCCGCTGCGGACGGCGGCGGTTGCATCGCAAGCCCCCCTGCCACACGCCCCACCCCCGCACGTGGCCGCACCGCGCCCGGCCACGCCGCAGACGGTCGCGGTGCTTCCGGACGACACGCCGCCACGCGATGCGGCGCTGCCGGCGTGGCAGCGCTTTGCGGTGCCGGTGGCGGCGACGGTGGGGCCACGGATCGCCGTCGTGCTGGACGACGTCGGCGTCCATGTGCCGAACGGCCGCCGGGCGGCGGAACTGCCGGGGCCGGTGACGCTGGCGCTGATGACCTACGCCCGGGGGCTGGACGAACTGGCGGCGCGGGCGCGGGCCAACGGCCACGAATTGCTGGTGCATGTGCCGATGGAGCCGTTCGACGGCAAATGGGACACCGGCCCCAATGCGCTGCGGACCGGCCTGGCGGCGACCGAACTGGACCGGCGAATCGAATGGGCGCTGTCGCAGTTTGACGGCGCCGTCGGCGTCAACAATCACATGGGCAGCCGGTTTACGTCGGACCCGGAATCGATGACCGTGCTGATGGCGGCGCTGGCGGATCGCGGCATGTTGTTTCTGGATTCGATAACGACCGGCGCAACGAAAGGCCGGGTCACGGCGCGGACGGCGGGGGTGCCGTATCTGGCCCGGGACGTATTTCTTGACAACGAACCGGACCCGGAATCCGTCTGGGCGCGCATCGCCGAGGTCGAGGCATTGGCGCGCCGCAACGGCGCCGCCGTCGCCATCGCCCATCCGAAGGGCGCGACCCTGGAAGTGCTGCGGGTCTGGCTGCCGTCACTGGCGGCGCGCGGCATCACGCTGGTGCCGCTGTCGGCGCTGGTGACGCCCCAGCCGCTCCTCGCCGCCAACTGACCGCGGCGCGCCGGATCACCCCGCGACCAGTTCCCGGACCGCCGTTTCCGTAGCGTCGTCGGCGGGAAAGAAGCTTTCGATCGACAATTCCTGCAATGTTACGTCCTGCGGCGTGCCCAGGGTCGTGACGGTCGAGAACCAGGTCGAGCGGCGACCGTTCACCTCGAAAGCGATCGTCAATACCGGCAGCGGGTCGGGTTCGTCACCCGCCGCCCACGACGCGGGCACGCCGGGATAGGCGGAGACTTCCTCCAGCAGGCGGCGGCGGTCCTCGTCGGGCCGGTGCAACAGTTCATTGCGCAACCGCCGCAGCATCGACCGCGCCATGTTGGGCCAGTCCACGACCATCTCGCGCTGCGGTCCCGGGGCCAGGAACTGCCGCAACAGATTCGGCGTCTCCGTTCTTTTGTCCGCGCCGGCGCCCAGGCGCGACAGCAGCCGCTCGCCGGAAGGATTCGCCGCCACCAGATCCCAGACCTTGTTCAGCACCAGGGCCGGGTAGGGCATGTGCGCCCGCAACAGGAAGTCCAGCGCCCGCTTGACCTGCGCCATCGCCGCGGCATCGAGCCGCGATTCGGCGAAGGCCGGGGCATAGCCCGCCGCCTGCAGCAGGCCGTTGCGGTCACGGAGTGGCATGTCGAGGACGTTGGCGAGGCGGTGCAGCATCGCCGGGCTGGGGTTCGCGCGGCCGGTTTCGACAAAACTGACATGTCGCGGGGTCGTGCCGGCGGCGTGGGCCAGATCCAGCTGGCTCATGCCGCGGGCGGCGCGCCACTCGCGCAACAGGCGTCCGGCCGGGCTGGTTGGCGACGGTTGCATCGGCGAAACCCTAGCATCCGGGGGAGCCGTTGCCATTCCCTGCGAGGGAATTGGCGGCGTTCCCTGCGAGCTCTATTCCTGGCCCGGTATCAACCACGGAGGCTGAAAATGAACCCGTTCTGGACCCGCTACCTTTCTGTTTCGATTGCCGTGCTGTTCGCGATGGGGCTTGCATTCGCGCTCGTGCCGCTGATTCCGGCATTTGCAGGCCCGCTGGACGCGCTGGATAGCTTCCTGCTGGGGGCGCCGGCGGTGGACCCGGTGTTCCGCAATTTCGCCTATGGAGTCATTGGCGCGGTGACCGCCGGGTGGGCGGTGACGGTCTGGTTCGTCGCCCGGTTCGCGCTGTTTCGCGGCGAGCGCTGGGCGTGGTTTGCCGTCGCCGAAAGCGTCGGGCTGTGGTTCGTGCTGGATGTTGCCGCGTCGCTGGCGGCCGGCGCCTTGGTCAACGCCGGGATGAACGCGGTGTTCCTGCTGGTGCTGCTGGCGCCGCCGTTGATCGCGCTCCGCCCCGGCGCGCCCGGCGGCGTCACGGCGTCGGCGACCCGCGCCGCCTAGATCGAGCGGGTCGAGGAAGCGGCGAAGCGCACCGCCTCCTGGGCGGCGCGGATCAGCGCCTGGGCCTTGTTGCGGCTCTCCTGGTACTCCGCCTCGGGGTCGCTGTCGGCGACGACACCGCCGCCCGCCTGCACGACCAGGGTGCCGTCCTTGACCAGCCCGGTGCGCAACGCGATGCAGGTATCCATGCTGCCGTTGGCGGCGAAGTAGCCGACGCAGCCGCCATAGAATCCGCGCCGCTCGGATTCCAGCTCGTCGATGATCTCCATCGCCCGCACCTTCGGCGCGCCGGTGACGGTGCCGGCCGGGAATCCGGCCCACAGCGCCGCCAGGGCGTCGTACTGCGGATCGATGCGGCCCTCGACGTTCGAGACGATGTGCATCACGTGGGAGTACCGCTCGACGATCTCGCGTTCGGTCACCCGCACGGTCCCCACCTGGGCCACGCGGCCGACGTCGTTGCGGCCCAGGTCCAATAGCATCAAGTGCTCGGCGCGCTCCTTCGGATCGGCCAGCATTTCCTCGGCGAGGCGGGCGTCCTCGGCAGCGTCGACGCCGCGCGGTCGGGTGCCGGCGATCGGGCGGATCGTCACCGTGCCGTCGCGGAGCCGGACCAACAGCTCGGGGCTGGAGCCGACGATCGCGAACGGCCCGAAATCCAGATGGAACAGGAACGGCGACGGGTTCAGCCGCCGCAGCGCCCGGTACAGCGCCACCGGCGGCAGCGCGAACGGCACCCGGAACCGCTGCGACGGCACGACCTGAAAGATATCGCCGGCCTTGATGTAGGCCTTGGCCCGCGCGACCATCTGGTGATACGCGGCGGCGGTCAGGTTCGACACCGCCTCGGGGGTATCCGACACCGCCGGTGGCGGCGCCGTCGCCGGCAACGGACCCTCGATCGCCGCCACCGCCCGCAGCAGCCGTTGGCGGGCGGCCTCGTATGCCGCCGACGCGCCCATGCCCGGAGACGGAAACACCGGCGTCACGATGGTCAGGATGTCCTTGACCGAATCGAACACGGCGATGACGGTCGGCCGCACGAACATGCCGTCGGGAATGCCGAGCTTGTCCGGATTTTCATCCGGCAGCCGTTCGACCAGCCGCACCATGTCGTACCCGGCATAGCCGACCAGCGCCGACGCCATCGGCGGCAGCGACGGCGGCAGTTCGATGCGCGATTCCGCCACCAGATCGACCAGCGACGCCAGCGCCGGTTTGTCCGATGCGTGAAATGCCGAAGGCAGAACGTCGCCATCGCCCCGAGCGAGTTCGGCGCGGTTGCCGGCGCAACGCCAGACGACGTCGGGCCGGATGCCGAGAATGGAATAGCGCCCGCGAGTCTCGCCGCCTTCGACGGATTCGAGCAGGAACGAACACGGTTCGCCGGCCGAAAGTTTCAGCAGCGCCGAGACCGGCGTTTCGAGGTCGGCGACCAGGTCCGTCCACACCACCTGGGCCTGGCCCCGGTCGTACGCCGCCGAAAAGGCTTTGGCGTCCGGGCGCAACGCGCGCCTAGTTGGCGGGCGCCGGAAGCGCCTGGGTCGCCGCCTCCAGCGCCTGTTCCAGCGCACGGCTGTCGATCGCAATGCCGAATGCGGCTTCGAGGGCGTTGTCGTACTGGCCAAGCAGGTCGCCGCCCATCGCGCCGCCCAATTGCGCAGCCAATGCAGCGCGGGCCTCGACGCCGTCGTCGCCGTTGGCCGCCACGATCTCGGTAACCGCCGCGACCTCGAAAGCGCCGTCGGCGGCGGGGGCCAGCACCGGTTCGCCGACCGCCGCGCCGAACAGCAACGATACCAGCTGGCGCGCCAACGGCTGGTCGACACCGTCCCCTCGGCGGGTGAACGGCGTTGTCGTCACCGTGTCGTAGCCGTCGGCGGCAGCGGCGTCCGCAAAGCCGCTCATCGCCGCGCGCTCTGCGAATGCCTCGGCGACGTCGCGGACGAGCCCGGACCGCTCGGCCTCCATCCAGTCTTCGAGAACATCGACGGCGACCTCGTCGTAGCGTTTGTCGCGCGGCGGATCGACGCGGTCGACGCGGAGCACGAAATAGCCGCCTTCGGCGGTGTCGATCAGACGCGATTCGCGCCCTTCGTCGGTGGCCCACGCGGTCGGCAGAAATCGCGCGAAGGCCGGCAGCGACGGCGGCGTTGCGCCCTCCGGCGTGCGGCCGGTGGTGTCGACGGTGACCTTGCCGAGCGAGAGGCCCATGCGAATCGCCACTACTTCCAGCGTATCGCCGGCGGCCAGCGCGTCGTCGAGGGCGACCGACAGGTCAAACATCTCGCCGATGGCCTTTTCGCGCGCCAGCACGTCGCGGAGTTCGTCGCGCACTTCGTCCAGGGTGCGGGTGCCGCCGTATTCCGCCGCTTCGATGCGGTAGATGTGCCAGCCGAACGCACTCTGCAACGGCGGCGTCAGTTCGCCAACCGCGGTTTCGAACACCGCGTCGGCGACAGCTTCGGGCAGATCGCCTGCTTCCATCCATCCGAGGCGGAGTTCGTCGGCGGCGGCCTGTTCGGCTTCGGCGACACGCTCCGCCGCCTCGCGGGCCCGCACCGCCGCCGCGTCCGCGGCCAACGGACCTTGCATCACTGCGCCGGGTTCCCGTTCCAGCACCGCGATCATGTCGTCGACGGTCGGCAGCGGTGGCGTGCCCGGAGGCGCAAGATAGAACGGCACGCCGTTGTCAATCAGGCGCAACGCGGCCTCGGCCGATTCGCGGTCTGCAAAAAACAGTTGCGAGAGATCGCGGCGGTCGGTGGTCGTGTAGGCGCCGAGGCGCAGTTCATATTCGGTGGCGATTTCGCTTTCGGTGACGGCGATCGATTCAATCACGTCATCGGGCGTCAGGGTCACGAAAGTGATTTCGCGAAACTCCGGCGCCGTGTAGCGGCCGCGATTCTCCAGGTGAAACGCGGTCAGCATCGAAAGCTCCGGCGGCGCAATGTCGCCGGCGGCGCTGGCGGGAATCGTGATCATGACGGCGACGCGGCGTTCCTCGCGATATCCGTACAGCGTGTCGACGAGGACGCCGGGAACCGGCGGCGGCGCGGCGATCGTCTGCAGGATCTGTCCGCGGGCCAGATCGCGCCGTATCAGATTCTCGAATTCGTCAACCGTGAAGCCCTGTTGGTACAGGATGTCGCGGTACATCGCGGTGCTGACGTTTCCGACCTCGCCGCGGATGTTCGCGGCCAGCACCGCATTTGGCACCGCGACCCCAAGGTCCGCGGCCGCATTGTCCAGCAACGCGCCGCCGATCATCTCCTGCAACACCTGGACCGGCAGCCCCAGTTGCCGCGCCTGGTCGGGACTGATGCGGCCTTCGAGCCGGTTATAGCGGCGCACATATTCGTCGGCGAACTCCGCCTGGCCGATTTCGATCGCGCCGACGGTGGCGACCGGCCGGTTGGCAAGGCCGCTGAACAGCGTACCGCCGGAGCCGAAGAACAGCGCAAAGGTCGAGGCCAGGACGATCAGGAATCCGCGCACGACCCACGACCGGGTGGCATTTCGCATGGATTCGAGCATGAACGGGTCCGCCAGGTGAAAGTCGGGTACGCGAAGTGCGGCGGATCGTATCAGATGTCAAGCCCGGCACCACACCCGTCGGCGGCGCGGGGCTGGCCTCCGGCGCCGGTCTCCCGTACCTTCGGCGGTCCGGCCTGGGCGATGGCGGCCCGGTGCGGCCAAAAATGGGCACCTAAGGAGTAAACGACCAAATGACAAACGCACCGCTTCCGTTGATCGCGGGAAACTGGAAGATGAATGGCCTTCACAACGAATCGATGGCGCTGGTCCATGAACTGGCCGAGCTGCATATGGGCCTTGGCCCGAAGCCGGTGGACGTCGTGCTGTGCCCGCCGTTCACGTTGTTGGGTGAAATCGCCGCCTACTTGAGCGCGACGAAGCTTCTGGTCGGTGCGCAGGATTGTTCGCCGCTGGAGAACGGCGCCCATACAGGCGATATCAGCGCCGCGATGCTGCGAAATACCGGTTGCGCGTGTTCGATCGTCGGCCATTCGGAGCGCCGGCGCGATCACGGAGAATCCAACGGACTTGTGAAAGCCAAGGCGACATCCCTGCTTGCGAACAAGCTGACGGCCATTATCTGTATCGGGGAAACCGAAGAAGAGCGGGACGGCGGCAAGACGTTGGACGTGGTGACCGAACAACTTGCGGGATCGTTGCCGGCCGGCGCAGCATCGTCGAATGTCGTGATCGCGTATGAACCGGTGTGGGCGATCGGCACCGGCCGCACGCCGACCTCCGACGAAATCGCCGAAGTGCATGGACGAATTCGCGAACTGCTGTACGAGCAGTTCGACTATGACGGCTATGCGATGCGAATCGTGTACGGCGGTTCCGTGACCCCCGAAAACGCCGGAGAAATCCTGCGGGTAAAGAACGTCAACGGCGCCCTTGTCGGCGGCGCGAGCCTGAAGGCCGAAACGTTTTGGCCGATCGTCACCGCCGCGCCAATTCCGGCATCGGCCGTTGCACATCCATAGGCGGGCGGGGCGCATCCGGCTTGGCTGAGCGGCGCGTTTCGCGGAAAGAGTGGCAGCGCCGCCTGTTTGCGCCCTGGAGCGAGCGCAACGGCGACTTCTCGCCGCTCAAGGCCGCCGTGCTGGCGGCGGTGGTTGCGCCGGGCGTATGGTTGCTGGTGCAGCTCATGCGCGGCGAATTGCTGCCGTTGCCAGAAACAGCGATCACCCGCGAGACGGGCCTGTGGGCGATCCGCTTCCTGATGCTGACGCTGGCGATCACGCCGCTTCGCAAGATTCTCGGCTGGCCGAAACTGATCTCGGTGCGGCGCATGCTGGGGATCGCCGCCCTGGTCTATACCGCGCTGCATATGACCGCATGGATCGCTGATCTTGCGTATGACTGGAGCACCGTCGCGTCCGAAATCGTGCTGCGGCTGTATCTGACGGTCGGCACACTGGCGCTGGTCATCATGATTCCGCTGGGGATCACCTCGACCGACGCGATGGTGCGCCGCCTGGGCGGTCGGCGCTGGCGGCGATTGCACCAGTTGGTTTATGGCGTCGGCGTGCTGGCGATCCTGCACTTCTATCTTTTGCTCGAAAAGCTGACGACGCCGGAAGCGCAGATTCTGGTCGGCCTTTTCGTATGGATGATGGCGTGGCGGGCGTTGCAGGCCTGGCGCGGCGCGATCCACCCGCCGATGGCGCTGGGGCTGGCGGTCGCCGCCGGCTTCGCGACGATGGGAATCGAGATCGCCTATTACGAGCTGTTCACGACGCTTGATGCGGCACGATGGGTGTGGGCGGCGAACTGGTCGCTGGAGGGCGGCCTGCGCGCGGGCTGGATCGTTATG
>JAQBXG010000070.1 GCA_027625125.1 Pseudomonadota bacterium | reverse complement strand
CGTCCTCGATCGCGACGCGATGGCGCGGCTTGTCGCCGGCCGCCGCGTGCTGGTCACCGGCGCCGGCGGCACCATCGGCGCCGAACTTTGCCGCCAGGTCGCGGCGTTTGCGCCGGCGCACCTGACGCTGTTCGATAATGGCGAATACAATCTCTACGCCATCGACCTCGACCTCGACGCACACGCCGCGCACGTCCCGCGCACCGCGCTCCTCGGCGACGTGCGCGACCGCGAACGCCTCGCCCAATGTTTCGCGGCGGCGCGGCCCGACCTCGTCTTTCATGCGGCGGCGTTCAAGCATGTGCCGCTGTCCGAGGCCAACCCGGTCGAAACAGTGCTGACCAACGTCATCGGCACCCGCAACGTCGCCTACGCCTGCCGCGCGGCGGCGACCGAAACGATGGTGCTGATCTCGACCGACAAGGCGGTGCATTCGTCGTCGGTGATGGGGGCGTCAAAACGCGTCGCCGAACTGGTGTGCCAGGCGGTGAACACAAGCGGCGCCCCGACCCGCTGCGTCACCGTGCGCTTCGGCAACGTCCTCGGCTCGACCGGCTCGGTGATCCCGCGCTTTGAACAGCAACTGCGCGCCGGCGGCCCGCTGACCGTCACCCACGCCGATGCGACCCGCTACTTCATGACGGTGCGCGAGGCGGTGGAGCTGGTGCTCCAGGCCAGCGCCCTGCCGTCCGAAGCGGCCGATTCGATCTATGTCCTCGACATGGGCGACCCGGTGCGCATTCAGGACCTCGCCCGCCAGATGATCCGCCTGTCCGGCCACCGCCCCGACGTCGACATCGCCATCGAATTCACCGGCCTACGGCCGGGCGAAAAGCTGCACGAAACCCTGTTCCACGAGGCCGAGGACCTGCGGTCGTCGCCGGTGCCGGGCATCCGCATCGGCCAAAGCCGGGGCATCGATTACGAACTGCTGGCCGCCCGCCTCGACCGCCTCGAAGCTGCCTGCCGCGCCTGCCGCACCGCCGAAGTACTCGATACCCTTGCGGAACTTGTCCCCGAAGCCCATCTGCAAATCAGCGCCGACATCCGCGCGGCGGTGAACGGCGCGGGCTGACCCGGGAGGCAACGATGATCCGGTTCTCGACCTTTCTCGTTCTCGCATCGCTGCTGGCCCTGACGCCACCGGCGCTGGCGCAATCGAACGACCAGGAATTCGCCCGCGTCGACGGCCAATTGTTCGCCGCCGGCGGCAATCTCCGCATCGACGAGACCGTGCTGGACAACGCCTTCCTGACCGGCGGCCGCGTGCTGGCGCGCGGCAACTACGGCGAAAACCTGTATTTCGCGGGCGGCGACCTCGAACTCGACGGCGCCGTCGCCGGCGACCTGTTCATGGCCGGGGGCACGCTGAACATCCTGGGCGGCGTCGGCGACGACGCCTACGTGGCCGGGGGCAATGTCCGCCAGCACGTCGATTCGGTGATCGCCGGCGATGCGTTCCTCGCCGGCGGCATGGTGGAACTGGACGGCTTCATCGGCGGCAACGTCCACGCCGGGGCCGGAACCTTCCGGCTCAACGGCGAGGTCACCGGCGACCTCGATGTCGAAGCCGAACACATCATTCTCGGCCCCGGCGCGCGCATCGGCGGCGCGCTGACCTGGCGGTCCGAAAATGCCCTCCAGATCGACGACGGCGCCGCCGTCGCCGGCACGGTCACGCAACTTGAACCGCGGTTGGGCCGCGACGGCTTCATGAGCGACCGCGTCGGCATCGGCACCATCCCGGCGCTGTTGGCGCTGGTGCTGCTGGCGGCGCTGCTGCACCTGGCGACCCCCGGCATCCTGTCCGGCGCGTCGGATCTGCTGACCGAACGGCCGCTGCAAAGCTTCGGCATCGGCCTCGCGGTCGCCATCGGCGGCCCGATTCTCTTTATGCTTTTGATGATGACGCTGATCGGCATTCCGGTCGCTGTGCTGCTGGGCCTGGTCCTCGCGCTGCTGACGCTGACCGGCACCGTCGTCGCGTCGTACTGGATCGGCCTGCGCGCCCGCAGCTTCGCGAACACTTCATTGCGCGACCCGGCCTTCTGGGGCCGGGTCGGCTGGACGGCGGTCGGCTTCGCGGTGCTGGCGGTGGTCCGCTGGGTGCCGTGGGTCGGCGATCTCGCGGTCGGCATTCTCTATGCGGTCGCGGTCGGGGCCACCGTCGTCTCGGTCTGGGACCGCTTCCGCGGCCCGACCCCGGCCTCACCGGCGATCTAGGTGGGCGAATGCCTAGTAGTTCCCGCTTGTTTGAGGGAAAGGGCCTTTGCAACAGCCTCGATCCTCGCGACCTCTGCATAGTCGTCGAAAAAATAGAAAATCTTGCGTATGTCCGACGATTCCACCGGCACGTTCCGAAATCGCGATTCAACGAGCATTCTCGAGCCAGTGTCTTGAAGGAGCTAGTGAATCACTTTTCTGGCGTGGGGCCGGAACATATCGTCGATTCACACATGAACAGTCGAGGCCCAATACAGCCCGGCTTGAGTCGTTTGCATGTTCACACCTCCTACCCTGAGCCTGGTGCCTTGCGGGTCTACTGCGGTTCCGGGACATTGGCTTGGATGGATATGGTGATTGAACCACATAAATTTCGCCGGAGCGGCTAGCTTGGATATCAACTACGGCACCAGCACTGTCGCGCCGGTCGTCTGGCGCGACTCCAGCGCGCGGTGGGCTTCGGCAGCGTCTTTCAGCGGCAACCGCCGCGCCACCCGTGGCGTGATGCGGCCGGCCCGCACCGCCTCCCACACCCGCGCCGACATCGCCGCGCGCCGGTCGGCGTCTTCGGTATAGTGAAACAGGTTCGGGCGGCTCACGGTCAGGCTCGCCGCGGCCAAAAGCTTCAGGTCGAACGGCGCCACGTCCCCCGACGCCTGGCCGTAACTCACCAGATGCCCCAGCACCGCCAGCGCCTCCAGTGACTGCACGAATGTGTCGCGGCCGATGCCGTCATAGACCACATCGACGCCGCGCCCGCCGCTCCACGACCGCGCCGCCGCCACCCAGTCGCCGCCGATGATCGGCAATTCGCAGCCGTGTTCGCGGGCAATTGCGGCCTTGGCTTCGGTCGATACCGTGCCCGCGACCTGCGCGCCCAATGCCCGCGCCCACTGGCACAGCAACACCCCCATGCCTCCGGCGGCGGCATGGACCAGCACCCGGTCGCCGGCGCCTACCTGGTGGGTGCGGTGCAACAGGTATTCGGCGGTCATGCCCTTCAGCATCAACACCGCGGCGATGTCGTCGGGAATGTCGTCGGGAACCGGGGTCAGCCACGCCGCCGGCACCACCCGCGCTTCCGCATAGCTGCCGGGGGTGCGGGACGCATAGGCGACCCGGTCGCCGACCGACACCAACGCCACGCCGTCGCCGACCGCCTCGACCACGCCGACCCCCTCGGCGCCGACCGTGAACGGCAGCTTGGCGCCGGCATACCGTCCGCTGCGGAAATAGATATCCAGATAGTTCACGCCGATTGCGGTGTGGCGCAGCCGCACTTCGCCGGGGCCGGGGTCGCCGACCTCGACCTCGGCCCAATGCAAAACCTCCGGCCCGCCCGGTTGCACCTGTACGATCGCGAACGGCATGCCGCCTCCTTGCGCCTCGTCGAATGCCTCTCCTATATACCCCGGCGGCGGCGGAACTTCTCCGCGCAACCCGGCCCTCCGATCATGCGAATCGTCCGGACCCTGGCCCATCCCCCGGCCGCCGCCCGCGGCGCTGCGGTGGCCCTCGGTAATTTCGACGGCGTTCATCGCGGCCACCGCGCGGTGCTGGCCGTGGCGCGCGCCACGGCGCGGGATCTCGGCGTGCCCTCGGCGGTGCTGACGTTCGAGCCGCATCCGCGCACGCTGTTCCGCCCCGATGATCCGCCGTTTCGCCTGACGCCGCTGCGGACCAAGGCGGTGCGCCTGCGGGAGTTCGGCATCGACATTCTCTATCTCGCCCGCTTCGATCGCGCCTTCGCGGCGCAATCCGCTGAAGACTTCGTGGGTTCGGTGCTGGTCAATGGCCTCGGCGCGCGCCATGTCGTGGCCGGCTACGATTTCGTGTTCGGCCGCGAGCGCGGCGGCGATGCGGCGTTGTTGCGGCGCATGGCGGCGGACCTCGCCTTTGGCCTGACCATCGTCGAGCCGGTGGCGGGGCCAAGGACCACCGAGCCGTTCGCCTCGCGGACGGTGCGGGCGGCGCTCCTCGCCGGCGAGCCGGAAACCGCCGCCGCCGCCCTCGGCCACTGGTGGGAAATCGCCGGTCGCGTGCGCCACGGCGCCGGGCGCGGCCACGGCCTCGGCTATCCCACCGCCAATGTGCGCCTCCGGGGCCTGCTGCAACCGCGCTTCGGCATCTACGCGGTGCGCGCTCGCATCGGCGACGATCCGCGCTGGCGCGACGGCGTCGCCAGCCTCGGCGTGCGGCCGATGTTCGACGGCGACGAGCCGGAACTCGAAGTCCACCTGTTCGATTTCGACGGCGACCTCTACGCCCGCCCGGTCTGCGTCGCACTGGTCGCCTGGCTCCGGCCCGAAAAAACCTTCGATTCCCTCGACGCCCTGCGCGCGGCGATTGACGCCGACGCCGCCGCCGCCCGCGCCGTCCTTGCTGCCCCCAAAGCCGCCCCGGACCGCTTCGCGGCCCCCTGAACACCTGCTGCTTCGCGGCCCCGGACCGGCTCGACTTGGCTCCGGCCGTGGGGTACAAATCCGGCGCGATGGACATGCGCCGGAACCTCACACAGCGAATTACCGGCCCGGCCCTCTAGACGGGGGCCGGGGACCGCTCCCCTGTTCCTCCGTACCCCTGTGCCTGTTGCAAAGGGCTGTCCATGTCGTCCGACTACCGATCCACCGTATTCCTGCCGAACACCGGCTTTCCGATGAAAGCCCGGCTCCCCGAGCGCGAGCCGGAGATGCTGGCGCGCTGGGCGCGCATGGACCTTCCCGCCCGCCTGCGCGAAGACGGCAACGGCCGCCCGCCGTTCATCCTCCACGACGGCCCGCCGTATGCGAACGGCAACATCCACATCGGCCACGCGCTGAACAAGATTCTGAAGGACGTCATCAACCGCGCGCGGCAGATGACTGGCCACAACTCGGTCTATGTGCCGGGCTGGGACTGCCACGGCCTGCCGATCGAATGGCAGGTCGAACAGAACTACCGCAAGGACGGGCGCGACAAGGACGACGTGCCGGTGCTCGAGTTCCGCGAAGAATGCCGCCGCTTCGCCGCCCACTGGATCGAGGTGCAAAGCGCCGAGTTCCAGCGCCTCGGCATCGTCGGCGACTGGGACAATCCGTACACGACGATGTCGTTCGCGGCCGAGGCCCAGATCGTCCGCGAGCTGCAAAAGTTCCTGATGAACGGCGGCCTCTATCGCGGGGCCAAGCCGGTGATGTGGTCGCCGGTCGAAAAGACCGCGCTGTCCGACGCCGAGGTGGAATACCACGATCACGAATCGACCTTTGTGTTCGTGCGCTTCGCGGTGCGCGAAGGCCCCGACAGCATCAAGGGCGCATCGATCGTCATCTGGACGACGACGCCCTGGACTCTGGCCGGCAACCGCGCGGTCGCGGTGGCCCCCGACAAGACCTATGTGCGGGTGCGGGTGACGGCGGCAAATCCCGGCAGTCTCGCGGTCCCCGGCGAAGAGTTCTGGGTCGCCGCGCCGTTGCTCGATTCGGTGCAGAAAGAGGTCGGCATCACCGCCTGCGAGGTCGTCGCCGAACTTGCCGGTGATGAAATCGCCGGGGCCGTCCTCGCGCACCCGTGGGCGGGGCAGGGGTACGATTTCGACGTGCCGGTGCTGCCGGCCCATTTCGTCGAGATGGAAACCGGCACCGGATTCGTTCATATCGCCCCCGGCCACGGCGAGGACGACTTCGTCCTCGGCCAACAGCACGGCATCGAAGTGCCGTTCACGGTCAACGAGGCCGGCGTCTACTTCGACCATGTGCCGATGTTCGCCGGCCGCCACGTCTACAAGGTCGCCGACGAAGTCTGCGAAGCACTCCGGGAAGCCGGGGCGTTGCTCGCCAGCGGCAAGCTCGTCCACTCGTATCCCCATTCTTGGCGGTCCAAGGCGCCGCTGATCTTCCGGACAACGCCGCAATGGTTCATCTCGATGGACACCAATGACCTTCGCGCCAAGGCGTTGCGGGCCATCGCCGAAGTGCGTTGGTTTCCGGCCGCGGGCCAAAACCGCATCTATGCGATGGTCGCATCGCGCCCGGCTTGGGTGGTGTCGCGGCAACGGTCGTGGGGGGTGCCGCTGACGCTGTTCGTTGATCGCGAAACCGGCGAGCCGCTGCGCGACGAGGCGGTGAATACCCGCATCAGTGACGCGATCGAAGCCGAAGGCGGCGATGCCTGGTACGGCAGCCCGCCGGAACGCTTCCTCGGTGATCTCGATCCGGCCCGCTACGAACAGGTCAAGGACACCCTCGACGTCTGGTTCGACTCCGGCTCGACCCATGCCTTCGTCCTCGAAGCGCGGCCCGAGCTCACCTCGCCGGCGTCGCTGTACCTCGAAGGCTCCGACCAGCATCGCGGCTGGTTCCACACCTCGCTGCTCGAATCCTGCGGCACCCGCGGCCGCGCGCCGTACCGCGAAGTTCTGACCCACGGCTTCGTGATGGACGGCGCGGGACGCAAGATGTCGAAGTCGCTCGGCAACGTCGTCGCCCCCCAGGAAGTGATCGAGCAATTCGGCGCCGACATCCTGCGCCTGTGGGTGGTGTCGTCGGACTATTCCGAAGACCTGCGTATCGGGCCGGAGATTCTCCGCGCCCAGGTCGACTCGTACCGCCGCCTGCGCAACACGCTCCGCTACATCCTCGCCAACCTCGAAGGGTTCGACGACTCCGAACGCCTCGCCGTCGCCGACATGCCGGAACTGGAGCGGTTCGTGCTGCATCGCGTCGCCGGGCTCGACGATCTGGTGCGATCGTGCTGCGCCGAATACGACTTTCACCGCCTGTTCGTCGCCCTGCACGGCTTTTGCGCGGTCGACCTGTCGTCATTCTATTTCGACATCCGCAAGGACGCGCTCTATTGCGATCCCGCCACCAGCCGCCGCCGCCGCGCCGCCCGCACGGTGCTGGCCGAATTGTTTTCGCGCCTGACGGCGTGGCTCGCGCCAATCCTCGTCTTCACCGCCGAGGAAGCGTGGCTCGAACGCCATCCCGGCGACGACCAAAGCGTCCACCTGCGGCAGTTTCCGGAAACCCCCGGCGACTGGCGCGACGACGCCCTGGCGGCGCGGTGGGACGACATTCGCGCCCTCCGCCGGGCCGTCACCGCCGCCCTCGAGGTCGAGCGCCGCGAAAAGCGCATCGGCAGCAGCCTCCAGGCCCACGCCCATGTCTACGGCGCCGGCGGCTTCGGCGATGCATTGGGCGATGTCGATTTCGCCGCCATCTGCATCACCTCGGGAATCACACTGGCCGACGGCGACGCCCCCGCCGGCGCGTTCACGCTCGATTCGGCGCCCGGCATCGCGGTCGTCATCACCGCCGCCGACGGCGACAAATGCGAACGCTGCTGGCGCGTGCTGGCCGAGGTCGCGGACCACGGCGATCTCTGCCACCGCTGCGCCGACGCGGTGGCCGCGCACCCGTGATCCGCTCCGGCCTGGCGCTGGCGGCCGTCGTCTACGGCCTCGACCGCGTCTCCAAGTGGGCCGTGCTCGATGTCCTCAACCTGGCCGAACAGCCGATCCTCGTCGCGCCGTTTCTCAATCTGGTGCTGGTCCACAATACCGGGGTCAGCTTCGGCCTGTTGCAGAACGACCTCGATCTCGGCCGCTGGCTGCTGGTCGCGTTCGCGGTGGCGGTGATCGTCGCGCTCTCCGTCTGGCTCGCCCGGGCAACCAGCCCGCTGTTGGGCATGGGCCTCGGCATGGTCATCGGCGGAGCGGCGGGCAACGTCACCGATCGCGTCCTGTGGGGCCACGTGGCCGATTTTTTCGACTTCCATATCGGCGAATGCCGCTTCTGCCATTTTCCGGTCTTCAACGTCGCCGACGCGGCCATCGTCTGCGGCTTTGCGCTGATCGTGCTGGACGGCTTGTTTGCGCGCCACGAGCGGGGTATTTAGCTGCCATGGGACATTTTCGGCGGTTCTGGGCCGGGGCGATTCTGGTCGCCGCGCTCGTCGGGCTTTCCGGGTGCAGCGGCGTCCGGGACACCCTCGGCATCGGCCCGCTGACGCCGCCCGATGAATTCGCCGTGGTCACCAAGGCGCCGCTGGTGCTGCCGCCGGATTTCGGCCTGCGGCCGCCCAACCCCGGCGCGCCGCGGCCGACCGCGCCGCAAC
>JAQBXG010000069.1 GCA_027625125.1 Pseudomonadota bacterium | reverse complement strand
ATGGATCAAATTGTCCAAGCACTTGCAGCCCGCAGCCATTGCCGGCTTCAAGTGTTTGGTTTGATCCACTAGAACGGCGCGAATCTGTGGATCGTGATGGTGACGCGGCGGTTTTCGGCCCGGCCCTCGGCGGTGTCGTTGTCCTGGATCGGGCGCGTGTCGCCCCAGCCGATCGAGCGCAGCCGGGTCGGACGGACGCCGTTCTCAATCAGATAATTGACGACTGTGTTCGCCCGCGCCGACGACAAGTGCCACTTGGACGGGAAACGGTCGCTGGTGCTCGGGATGTTGTCGGTGTGGCCTTCGACCGAGATTCGCTGCTGGTTGGAATAGATCAGCATCGCGACATGGGCGACGAATTCCGCGCCGCGTTCGGTCATCGCCGCGGAGCCGGGAAGGAACGACGCATCGCCGTAGATCCGCATATGAATGTCGCCGCTTTCGGGCTGGAGCGACACGGTTCCGGCGACCTCGGCGCCGTCCATCGCCAGTTGCAGCGAGTTCGCAAGGGCCTGTTGCGACAGCGGCGTCAGGCCGCCTTCGAGCGGCGCGACCTGGGCGCCCGGGGCGTCGAAGACGATTTGTTCCTGTTCGAGTTCGTCCGGGGTCGGCGGCTGGCCGGTAGCGTCGAAGGTCGCCTGGGCGATCAGGATGACCAGGAACGACAGCAGCAGCGTCATCGTGTCGAGGTAGGCGGTAAGCCAGCCCTCGTCGTCGGATTCCCGCGCCGCCGACGCCGACACCTTGCGCGGTAGGCGAAAGTCCTGTGGCGCCGGCGACGCCCCGGTTTCGGCGGGCTTCGGCTGCGACTCGATCAGCGCGGCGAGCTTCTTTTCCAGCTCCGCGAGCATCTCGGCGCGCGCCATCGGCTAGGCTTCCTTGGCGGCGTCGTTCGGGCGCTGGCCCGATGACAGTTCGTCCGAGTGTTCCTTCAGGTATGCCGCCATCGTTTCCTTGACCATCGTCGGAGACCGGCGCTGCTCGACGAGCAGCACGCCTTCGAGGACCAGATTCATCACCTCGACCCGCTGCTGGGTGCGGTGTTCGAGCTTCATCGCCACCGGCTTGAACAACACGTTGGCGGCAAGTACCCCGTACAGCGTGGTCATCAGCGCGACGGCGAGATTGACGCCCATCGCGGCGATGTCGCCGCCGAGCTCGGTCAGCATGTTGACGAGGCCAAGCAGCGTTCCGACCATGCCGAGGGCCGGCGCAAATGCCGCCATGCCGCGGAACACGTTTGCCTCGGCCTGTTCGCGGGCGCGCAGCTTTTCGATGCGATAGGTCAGGATGTTCGAAATCTGGGCTGGCGATGCGCCGTCGACCACCAGTTCCAGGCCGAGGCGAAGGAACGGATTGGCGACGGTCTGCACGGCCTTTTCCAACTGCGCGAATCCCGTGCCCTGGAGCGCGCTGGTGATTCGCGCCAATTCGGCGACATCGGACTGGATGTAGAGTTTTTCGTTCTTCAGCACGATCCAGAAAATACGGAAGACGCGGAGGACCTCTTTCATCGGAAACGCGATCATCGAAGCGGCGATGGTGCCGCCCAGCACGATCAACAGCCCGAGCGGATTCCACAACAGAGCGACGTTTTCGGTCGACAACACGGCCGCGACGCCGATCAGCACGAACGACAGCACGATCCCGAGAACTGTGGAAATGTTCATGGCATTGCTTGCCGAGACGCCGTCAGTGCGCAGCGAAGACCACGCGGTCGCGCCCGGCCCTCTTTGCACTGTACATCGCTTCATCGGCAAGTCGCAGCAGTTTGTCAAGATCAGGCGACGATTCGTGCCGGCCGTCATGCGCGATGCCGCCGATGCTGATCGTCGTTTTGATCCGTTCGTCATTGTCGCAGCTGACGATGGTTTCCTTCACGCCTTCGCGCAGGTGCTGCGCCAACGTTTCCGCGCCGACCCGGTCAGTGTTCGGCAACAGGATGACGAACTCTTCGCCGCCCCAGCGCGCGACCGTGTCGGCATCGCGAGTCCGGGTCCGCAGGATATCGGCGAAGGCGCGAATATATTTGTCGCCGCAATGGTGGCCGTAGGTGTCGTTAATCGCCTTGAAGCGATCGATGTCGGCGACAAGCAGCGAAATCGGCGCGCGGTAGCGAAAGCTCCTGCTGAGTTCAGTCTGGGCGACAATGCGAAAGATGCGCCGGTTCAACAAACCGGTGAGAGAGTCCCGTTCGGCGAATTCGCGCAAGCGGGCCTCTAGCTGTTTCGCCGCCGTCATGTCGCGGAGAATGGCGACGAGGTATTGCCGGTCGTTGTCGGTCAGCTTCAACACGGTCGCGTCCAGCGGAATCTCGCGGCCATCGCTGTGCAGGCCGAAAACCTCGGCGGAGCGCTGTCCCATGCGGCGCGATTCTTCGGCCGCGCCGTGACGGAACGACAGCAAATGCGCGGCGTGGGCGGCCCGGAACCGTTGCGGCAGCAGCATTTCGAGGCGGCGCCCGACCAGTGAGCCGGGCGGGTAGCCGAACAGCCGCTCCGTTTCACAATTGGCGAAGCAGATGGCGCCGTCTTCGGAAACCACCAGAACGCCGTCGGCGGCGTTTTCGATGATCTTGCGGAAGAATCCCCGTTCGACGCGGAATCCGCCCGCCGGAGAATCCGGCCGCAGCCCTTCGGCGGCGGGCGCGAGTTCGCCGTCGCGCGCAAGGTCATGCTCGGGCCCGTGCATCAGGCGCGCGCCAGGAAGGCGAGGGTCACTCCGCCGCCGCGCCCGCGGCGCGCACGTCGTCGATGCCGCCGTTCAGAAACTTGCCGACATCGGCCGCCGCCAGCGGCCGGCTGAACAGATAGCCCTGGGCGATATCGCAACCGGAGTCCCGCACATGCGCGAGCACCGACTGTGTCTCGACGCCTTCGGCGCAGGTCGCCAAATCCAGATTCCGCCCGAGTTCGGCGATGGCGCGCACGATCGTCCGCGCCTCCTTGTCGTGTTCAAGATTCATGACGAAGGACTTGTCGATCTTGATTTCGCTGAACGGCATGCGGTGCAGTTGCAGCAGCGATGAGTACCCGGTGCCGAAGTCATCCATCGACACCCGAAACCCCATCAGCCGCAGACGGGTCAGAATTTCCATGCTGGCGGTGGGGACCGCCATCGTTCCGCTTTCGGTGACCTCGACGATCAGGTTTTCGCCGCGCAGCGAATGCTTGTTCAGCAGCTCCCGCGCGCGGTCGGGGAATTCCAGGTCCGACAACAGGCTGGGATGCAGGTTTACGGCGACCGAAAGCGGGTGAAAGGACTGCCAGCGCGCGCATTGTTGAAACGACGCCTCGAGCACGTAGGCGGTGAGCGCGGGCATCAGCCCGTGCTGTTCGACCGCCGGCAGGAAGGCGTCGGGGTAGATTCTGCCCCTGGTCGGGTGGTCCCAGCGCACCAGCGCCTCCACGCTTTCGACCCGCCAAGGATCGGCGATCGATATCTTGGGCTGGTATTCGAGGAACAATTCGCGGTTTTCAATCGCCCCGACGAGATCGGCGACGCGCGGGAATGCCCGTCCCGGTCCGGCGGCTTCGAGGATCCGTTGCAGGTCGCCGATGTTGAGCGGTTTTTCGAGAACGCCGGCGACGCTGACGCCCTGCTCGACCGCGAGTCTTCGCGCCGCGCCGAGGGTGCGGGTATCGGCGGCGCTGATCAGCACGACCGAAGCGCGGGTGCCGGCGCGGCTGATCCAGCGAATGAGCTCAACGCCGTCGCCGCCGGGGATCTTCATGTCCAGCGTGATCAGGTCCGGCTTCCGGGCCGCCATCGACCGCCGGAAGCTTTCGGCGTCGGGGGCCACTGTCGCCTCGAAACCGGCCCGTTCGGCAACGGACCGCAGCAGCGCGGCGACATCGGGGTCGTCTTCGACAATCAAGACGCGGGCGCCGGACCAGGAGGCCGCGCCCGGCGATGCTGGCGGGTCCGTTCGGGCGGTCGGCGGTCGGGTCCGTGGACCAGCCTGTTGTTCCTGCATTTGCGTATCCGCCGCCCAGGGACATCCGTGCCCCAACCGGGGCACTTTGCCCCGGCAGTTTCGCGGTCGTGTCAGGGCTTTGTATCGATTCTGTGAAGGCGGCCGATTTGTTGCGCCGGAGCGGCGCTAGCGTCCTTCGCGCACCCACGCCCCGAGCAGCGGCCCCAGCAGCAGCAAGAGCGCCAGAATCGCCGGAATCAGCGGCGTTTCGCGCACGCCGATGACGAGATAGGCGTCGGATTCCGGGATGCCCAGCCAGGTGCGGCCGGCGGCGTCGCGCCCGGAGCGCACCCGCCGGATGTCGGGGACGCCACCGGACGCCAGCCAGAAGGTGCCGCCGCCGGTGGCCTCGACGACCGGGGCCAGCAGATCGGGCGTCGTGCGCAGGTCGGCCTGTTCGCGCGGGTTCAGTTCCCCGACCGCGGCGAGCGCGTGGAGATCGCCGTGTTCGAGGCGATACAGGCCGGGCACGTCCGCGAGCATGCTTGCGGTCCAGCGGCCGCCGCGGCCCGGCGCAAGTTCCACCGCGGTCTCGGCGCCATCCGGCCCGGTCACGCGCACGGTGCGGTCCGGCTCGGCGGCGAGGGTGCGGCGGGTGATTTCCAGCCGCCGGCCGGTCGAGGCGGCGAACAGGGATTCTTCTTCCAGCTCCGGCTCTTTCATCAGCCAGTGGGCGGCGCGGCGCAGCAACTCCGCCTGGGGGCCGCCGCCTTCGAAGCCGCGCGACCACAGCCACGCCTGGTCGGACAGAAGCTGGGCCACGCGCCCCTCGCCGACGCGGTCGAGGATCAGCAGTGGCCGGCCCGCGGGGCCTTCCATCAGGATTTCGCCGCGCTGGCGCACCGCGTCGACGATTCGGAACCAGCGGCCCCAATCCGGCTCGCCGCCCACGCCGGGCGCGAGGTCGGCGGTGACCGGATGGCGCCGGCCGACATCGGTGACGATCGGGCGGAACGCCGTTTCGGTGACGCCGGTCGGCCGCCCCGGCAGCACCGCCGAGATCGGCGTCGCGTACAGCGACAGCGCGCCGGCGAATTCCGGCCCCGCCGCTTCCAGCACCGCGCCGCCCGCGACGACATAATCGGCGACGTTTTGCAGGTATTCGCGCGGGATGACGCCGCGCTGGCGATAGCGATCGAAGATCAGCAGGTCGAACTCCGCCAGGCGGCGCTCGAACAACTGCCGGACCGGAAAGGCGATCAGCGACAACTCGCGGATCGGCGTCGCATCCTGTTTCTCGGGCGGCCTGAGGATCGTGAAGTGGACCAGGTCGACCGACGGGTCGGCCTTTAACAGATTGCGCCAGGTGCGTTCGCCGGCGTGGGGCTCGCCGGAGATCAGCATCACCCGCAGGCGGTCGCGGACGCCGTTGACGACGACCGCGGCGCGATTGTTCGCCAGAGTCAGTTCCTGCGCCCCCGGCTCGACCTCCAGCTCCAGCACCGTCGGGCCGCCGTGCTCGAGGATGAAGGGGATTTCGGTATCGACTCCGGGCTGGACCCGGATCGTGCGGGCATCGCGGTCGCCGTCGGCGACGACGTGCAGCACCGCGGGGCCGCCGCCGGGGGCGGTGTCGTCGATTCGCACCGTCAGGCTGAGGACATCGCCGACGACCCCGTAGGCCGGGGCGCGTTCGACGACCAGGCGGCGGTCGCCCTCGTTGCGGTCACCGCTGAGCAGCACGTGCAGCGCGCCGTCGCCAGCGCCGCGCCAGCGGCCGTCGGCGAGGTCGGCGGCGGTGGGCACGTCGTGGACCTGGCCGTCGGTGATCAGCACCGTCGCGGCGACGCGGTCCGGCGGCACGTCGGCGAGGGCGCGCTCGAGGGCAGTGAACAGCCGGGTGCCTTCGGCGCCCTCTTCGTTGCCCGCGGCCACGACCCGCACTTCGAGGTCATTGAACGCCTGCAGGGCCTCGACGACCCGCGCCCGCGCATCCTGGGTACGGTCCGCCCGCGCGCCGATCCGTTGGCTGGGGCTGAGGTCGGCGACGACGACGACGACATCGGTCAGGCGCTGGCGCTCCTTGCTGACGATGGCCGGGTTGGACAGCGCGAGGATGCCGACGGCGAACGTGACCGCCCGCAGCACGACGCCGCGGGCGCGGCGCAGGGCGGCGAATGCAACCAGCAGCGCGGCGGCGGCGGCAAGCGCCGCCAACAGCAGCGGCGGCGCCAGCGGCGCGAACGCGATGGCGGTGACGCTGTCGGTGATCATTCTCCGAGGCGCTCCATGATCGCTGGCAGATGCACCTGGTCCGCCTTGTAGCTGCCGGTCAGTGTGTACATGACGAGATTGATGCCGAAACGGAACGCGAGTTCGCGCTGGCGCTCGTCGTTCGAGCTGACCGCGGCCAGCGGCCAGCCGTCTTCGTCGAGCGCCCATGCCGCCGCCCAGTCGTTGGCGCCGATCACCAGCGACGACACGCCGTCGTTGACGCCGCCGGCGTGCTGTTCCACCCACACCGGGCCGCCCTCGTAGCGGCCGGGGAACGCGTCCATCAGATAGAACGCTTGGGTCAGCACGTGTTCCGGCGGCACCGGGACCAGCGGCGGCACATCGAGGCCGGCGAGGATGCGGCGCAGGGTGTCGGTGCCGGCAGTGCCGCCGCCGAAGCCGCCATCGGGCTGGTCGCGGGTATCGAACAGAATGGTGCCGCCGTTCTTCAGGTAGGCGTCGACGTTGGCCAGGGCGGCGGGGCTCAGGGCCGGCTGCTGCGGCGTCATCGGCCAGTACAGCAACGGGAAGAACGCGAGTTCGTTGCGCTCGGGGTCGACGCCGACCGGATAGGCCGCCTCGACTGCCGTGCGCCCGGCCATCACGCGGGTCAGGCCGAGAAGGCCCAGTTCGCTGATGCGGTCGACCTCGGCGTTGGTGGTGATGACCCAGGCGAGGCGTGTCTCCAGCGCCGCCGCCATCGCGAAGGTTTCGGCGGCGTTTTGGGCCGAAGCGGGCGGCGGGCCGCCGCTGGCGACCCCCAGCACGACCGCCGCCGCCGCCGGACCCAGGCGCAGAAAGCCGCGCAATCGCAGGCTGGCGGCGAACTCGACGAGGGCGAGCAGGATCGCCGCCGTCAACAGCCACGGCAACAGGTCGCGTTCCCGGTCCTCGGCCAGGCCGCCGCGGGTGATGCCGGACGGCAGGCCGGAGATTTCGACCGGCGCGGCCAGCGCCGCGCCGAGGTTGAACGCCTGGCGAGCGTCGTCGGCGCCGTAGAAGCCGGGCGGCGCGCGCGGCGACGGCATCGTCGTCGCGAACGCATCCCCGGGCAGCGGCTGCGCCGCCGGCGCCGGTCCGGCCAGGCGGCCGAAGCCGTCGAGGCTGGACAGCGGCGGCAGCGTGACTTCGCCCGGCTGGCCTTCGATGCCCTGGGACAGGCGCACGATGGTCCGCAGCATTTCGACGAACAGGCCCGACAACGGCAGGTTCGACCAGTCGGTGTTGGCGGTGGTGTGAAACAGCACGATCCAGCCGTTGCCGTGGCGGGCGCCGGTCACCAACGGCGTGCCGTCGGCAAGGCTCGCCCACGTCTTTTCGCCGATGTCCAGGGTCGGTTCGGCCAGGACCTGCCGCGTCACCTGGACATCGAGGGGAACCGCCAGGCCACGGAACGGGCTGGTTTCCGGGAACGGGGCGAGCCGCGCCGGCTCCGCCCAGGTCATCGCGCCGCCGAGGCTGCGTTCCCCCGGCCTGAGGCGCGCCGGCAGCAGGTCGTCATTGTCCTGGGCCATCCGCGGCCCGGCGAACCGCACCAGCACGCCGCCGCCGGTCAGCCATTGTTCGAGCCGGGCGGCGACCGGGCCGACGATCTTGCCGACGTCGGCGAGCGCCAGCACCGACAGTTCGCGGTCGAGCAGCGTCGGGATCGTGCCGGTGCGGACCTCGGCGAACGGGCTGAGCGCCCGGTCGAGATAGTACAGGGCGGACAACAGCGGCCGGTCGGCGTCGACCGCGTCGCCGGCGACGATGCCGACCGGGCGGCGGCGCCAGCGTTCGTCGAGCAGGATCACCGCGCCGGCGGTATCGTGTTGTTCGATTTCGATGCGCGCGGCGCGGTTGCGCAATTCCGGCGGCAGGTCGAGGTTGAAATCGGTGGCCGCCTCGCCGGCGGCCAGCGCCAGCTCGATGCGCGACAGAATCTGGCCGCGGTCGTCGCTGGCGCGAATCCATACGCTGCGGTCCGGCAGCGCGCCGGCGCGGCGGACTTCGAACTTGAGCTCGCCCGCGTCGGCGGCGGCGGGCGCGAGCGTCAGCGGCAGGTCCGTATCGGCCCCGGTCACCAACTGGACCGGGCCGAGGGCCGCCAGTGCATCGGCGAGGGCGCGGGTGGCGGTGTCGTTCGCCCCTTCGGTTCCGGCGAGCACGGCCTGGGCGAGGC
>JAQBXG010000068.1 GCA_027625125.1 Pseudomonadota bacterium | reverse complement strand
GCATCCAGCCCCGCATCCGCGCTCAGTCCGGCGCGTGGCACCTCAGGCCCCGGCCCGTGGCCGCAGGAACGGCAGGATCGCCGCCGCGGTCGCCGCCGGAACCTCGACCTGGGGATAGTGGCCGGCGTCCGGGATCATTTGCACCGCGCCGCGCAACAACCGGGCGACGGTGTCGGCCTCCGCCGCTGGGTCGGGGAAGTCGCCGTCCTCCGCTCCCATCACCACCAGCACCGGCGCGCGCACTTCGTGCAGACGGGCCGCCACGTCGGCCTTCGGCGCGGCGATCATGCCCCGCAGCGCGGCGATGCGGCCCGGCTCGCCCAGATTTGCCACCAGCGCCCGGCGATAGGCGGCAAAGTCCGGCGGCGGCGCATGGTGAAAGCCCTTGTACAGCATCCCCCATGCCGACGGCGCCCATGGCCCGCGCAGCATCACCGCCACGGCCATGTTTTGCGCCGCCGTGGCGGCGGCCGAGCGCGGCACCTCGCGGACGAACGGGCTGATCAGGACCAGGCGGGAGATCGCGTCGGGCTGTTCGGCGGCGGCCCACGCCGCGGCCCCGGCCCCCATCGACGTGCCGACGACGATGGCCGGGCCTGCTCCAGGTGCTTGACCAGCGCCAGCACGTCGCGGCCCAGGTCGGCGTTGCCATAGGCGGGCCAGCCCACCGACGACTCGCCGTGGCCTCGCAAATCCATGCGCGCGACACGGTACCCGGCCCCGGCCAGCACCGGCGCGAGCGTCCGGTACGACTGGCGCAGGTCGCCGAGGCCCGGGACCAGCACCACCAGCGGGCCTTTGCCGGTGTCGTCATAGGCGATGCGGCCGCCCGCCAGCTCCAGAAACCGGGTCTGCCGGCCAGAATCGGGGAGGGACATCGCGTCCTCCGCGGTGTCGGCCATCGAGGCCGTGTCAAAAGTGGTCGAAATCGCGTTTGCCGTCTGCATCTTTCGTCTCCATCGCATTGTATTTGCCATAGCGTGAAAGATAAGATGCATAGCTATGCGGATAACACAACTAGTTTTTACGGGGATCGGCGGCGGCGGCCCGGGCGGCGGTCATGGGGTCGGCAAAATGGCGGCCCGGGTCACGCCGAGCCGCGCCAGCCGCTCCTCGAAATCCGCGCCCTCCACGTCGCGGGCCGCGAAATGCAACAGATCGGCGTATCCGTTCAGCATGCGGCCAACATCCGCGGTATCCGGGCCCGGCGCCTGCTCCAGCAATTCCAGCGACCGCCACGCCAGCGGGTCGGCGACGTCGGCGAATCTGGTTTCGTGGTGTCCGGGCGCGCTCGACCGCAGCAGCAGCGCCAGCGCCGCCAGCGCAAAGGCTGCGCCGCGGTCGTTGCGACCGACCGATTGGTCGACAATGGCGACCGCCTGCTCGGCCAGCGGAATCGCTTCGCCATAGCGGCCCATCGCCCCGAGCGCGAAGGCCTGGCGCGCCAGCGCATCGGCGACCGGGACCGACATGGGACCATGGGCGGCCTCCAGCGCCGGCACGGCCCCCGCATACGCCAACACGGCGGCGTCGAACGCGCCCTCGGCCATCGCCGCGTTGCCGAACCGCAGCATTTCGTCCTGCGCTGTTGCCGGGGCGGCGGCCACGGCCAACAGGCAAATCACCCAAAGCGTCCGGAACATTGCGCGACCATACAACCGCGTGGCCGCCGCTGCGATGCGGCGACGATTCGGTGCAGTCGTCGGCCTGCCGAAATCTGGAGCGGGCGATGGGATTCGAACCCACGACCCCAACCTTGGCAAGGTTGTGCTCTACCCCTGAGCTACGCCCGCGTCCGGGGCGGGATCATACGGCGGCGGTGCCCGAAAGCAAGCCGCGCCGCCATGCGGGGCGGCCGGCCCGGCGGCGTCCGGATTGATAGCCGGGGCCGCGCACCCCATGTTACCGTCTGGAAAACCGGAGAGCACCCATGCAAGAAACAGCACAGGCGGGCCTGGCGCCCGCGGCGCCGGGCGGCAACAGCGCCCTGATCAAGGACGGCACCGACGCCTCGTTCGAAGCGGACGTGCTGGCCGCCTCAAGGGAGGTGCCGGTCATCATCGACCTGTGGGCGCCGTGGTGCGGCCCGTGCCGTACCCTGGGTCCGACGCTCGAGAAGACGGTGACGGCGGCGAACGGCGCCGTGCGCCTGGTCAAGATCAACGTCGACGAAAACCCGGTCATCGCCAGCCAGTTGCGCGTCCAGTCGATTCCGGCCGTCTATGCGTTCAAGGACGGCCAGCCGGTGGACGGGTTTCTCGGCGCGGTGCCCGAAAGCCAGGTGCAGCAGTTCGTGCAGCGCCTCGCGGCGGCTTCCGGCCCGACGAAGTTGGATATGCTGCTCGACGAGGCCGAGGCCGCGCGCGAAGATGGCGATGCCGCCGCCGCCGACGCCCTGTTCGGCCAGGCGCTGAAGTCGGATTCGGGCAATGCCCGGGCGCTGGCCGGGCTCGCCCAATGCTATCTCGACGGCGGCGATCTGGTCCGCGCCCGCGAGACACTGGACCTGGTGCCGCCGGCCAAGGCCGGAGAGGCGCCGGTGCGCAGCGCCCGCGCCGCCCTGGAGCTGAAGGAAATCGCCGCCGCGCCCGTCGCCGGCGGCAGCGCCGAACTGGAGGCGAAAGTCGCGGCGAACGCAAACGATCACCAGGCGCGATTCGATCTGTCGATGCAATACGCGAACGCCGGCCGCCGCATGGATGCGGTTGACCAGTTGCTCGAAATCGTCAGCCGCGACCGCGCCTGGAACGACGAAGCGGCGCGCAAGCAATTGGTCAATCTGTTCGAGGTATTCGGCCCCAAGGACGAAGCAACGACCGACGGACGCCGGCGCCTGTCGTCGATCCTGTTCGCGTGAACGACGCCGAACCGACTCCGCTTCCGGCGGTCATCCCGCTGTTTCCGCTGTCGGGCGCGCTGTTGCTGCCGCACGGCAGTCTGCCGTTGCATGTGTTCGAGCCGCGGTATGTGGCGATGCTGAACGACGCGTCGGCGACCGACCTGGTCATCGGCATGATCCAGCCCGCCGACCCCGGCGACCCGTCCGAAAATCCGGCGCTGTACCGCGTCGGCTGCGTTGGACGCATCACCCAGGAATCGGAAACGTCGGACGGCAAGCGCTACTTTACGCTGACCGGCGTGTCGCGGTTCTTGCTCGGCGAAGAACTGCCGCTGCATATGGGCTATCGGCGCAGCACCGTTCAGTATGACCGATTCGCCGAAGACCAGGGGCCACAGGGAAAATACGAAGTCGAAACCGCGCCGCTGCTGAACGCGGTCCAGATCTATTTCGGCGCCCGCGGATTCGCCGCCGACTGGGAGGCGGTGCGCAAGATGCCCGGCGAAGCGTTGGTCAACTTGCTGGCGATGATGTGCCCGTTTGCACCGGCGGAGAAACAAAGCCTGCTCGAGGCGGAAACGTTGATCGACCGCGCCCAGGTGCTTGCGGCGCTTCTCAGCCTCGATTCCCAAACGCACCAGACCGCGGCGCTGGTGCAATGAGCGCCGTCGATCGAAAATTGCTGGAAATCCTGGTCTGCCCGCTGACCAAGGGTCCGCTCCGCTACGACGCCGAGAAACAGGAGCTGATCTCCGACAAGGCGAAGCTCGCCTACCCGATTCGCGACGGGATTCCGATTCTGCTGGTGGACGAAGCGCGCGGCCTCGACGACACAGCGTGACTCCGACCGAGCTGGTGCTCCGGCGCCGGGAAAAATGCCTCGAAATCGCCTTCGCCGACGGCGCGCGGTTTTCGCTGCCCGCGGAACTGTTGCGTGCCGAAAGCCCGTCGGCCGAAATGCGCGGTCATGGCGGCAGCGGTCGCCGACTCGTCGCGGGCCGCCGCCACGTCGGAATTCTGACGATCGAGCCAGTCGGCAATTACGCGGTGCGAATCAAGTTCGACGACCTGCACGACACCGGCATCTATTCATGGACGTATCTGCGCGAGCTGGGGGAGCAGCAGTCCGAGCGCCTGGCCGCGTACCTTTCCGCCCTGGCGGCGGCGGGCCAAAGCCGCGACCCGTAACCGGGCGCGCGGCTACAGCGCCTCGCCCGCCAACAGGCGCGGCAGTTTGCCGGCGGTGCCGCGGGCGTGTCCGACCAGAATCCGTTTCAGCGGCGGCATGCGGTTAACGATCGCCAGCCCGGCGTCGCGGGCCAGCCGCACCGGCGGCAGCGAATTCGAAAACAGCCGGTTCAGCACGTCGGTCACGGCCAACAACGCGATGGAGTCGAACCGCCGCCACCGCTGATACCGCTCCAGCGCCTGCGCGCCGCCGATGTCCAGCCCCAGGCGCGCGGCATCGACGATCACCTCGGCCAGCGCCGCGGCGTCCCGCAGTCCCAGGTTCAGTCCCTGTCCGGCGATCGGATGCATGCGGTGGGCGGCGTCGCCGATCAACGCCAGGCGATCACCGACATACCGGTCCGCCTGGTGCAGACCCAGGGGATAGCTCCACCGCGGACCCAAAGGCGTCAGCTTTCCCAGAAAGTCTCCGAACCGCGCCGCCAGCTCTTGCCGGAACCGCCCTTCGGGCAATTCCAGCACCGCGGCGGCCAGATCGCTCCGCTCGGTCCACACCAGCGACGAGCGGTTCCCGGCCAGCGGCAGAATCGCGAACGGCCCAGCCGGCAGGAACCGTTCGTGGGCGACGCCGCCGTGGGGCCGCTCGTGCCGGACCGTCAGCACGATGCCGGTCTGGTCGTATGCCCATCCCGCCGTGCCGATCCCGGCCAGGTCGCGGACCGTCGAACGAGCGCCGTCCGCCCCGACCGCCAGCCGCGCATGCACGGCCCCGCCACCCTTCAGCCCGATCTCCACCGCGCCGGGGCCGCGCCGCAGCGTGGCAAGCGAACCGGCGACAAACGCCACCTGTTCACGGGCGGCGGCGCGCGCCTGCGCCAACCGCAAATGGCGGTTTTCGACCATCTGTCCCAGCGGCGCGCCGCCCATCGCGCGGTGGTCATAGTGCAGGAACAGCAACGAATCGCCGTCGGACACGCGGATGTCCAGAATTGGCTGTGTCTCCGCCACCTCGGCCCAGATTCCCGTCGCCTCAAGCAACCGCACGCTGGCGTAGGCAATCGCCGAGGCGCGGCCGTCGTATTCCGGCGCCAGCACCTGTTCCGGTGTCGCGCGGTCGATGACGGCGACGTCGATCCCCGCACGCCGGAGCGCGATCGCCAGCGTCATGCCGACCATGCCGCCGCCGACGATCGCAACCTCGGTTTCCCGCACGTTCATCCTCGGACTGTGCCCCGCCCCCCGCGCCCCGTCCAGCACTCGGGCTGCACAGGAATTGTGCAAAAAATGATAATTGCACATCTATTAGGCATGCCAGCGCCGCGGCAATCCAGGACAATGTAGTCTTTTCAATGACTTCCGCCTCCGGGCGGACTGGCACGAGTCTTGGAATACTTCTGTCCAGAGTGCCGATCGAAGGATCTTCCGCTGAAACCGCCGCCCCGTTCGGGGCAACCAAAGTTGAAAAGGGAGGACGTCATGAAGTGTGTCATGGCCGTCATCAAGCCGTTCAAGCTCGACGAAGTGCGGGAATCGCTTCTCGCCCTCGGAGCCAGCGGCCTGACCGTCAGTGAAGTGCGTGGGTTCGGCCGCCAAAAGGGCCACACCGAGATTTATCGCGGCGCGGAATACGAAGTCAGCTTCGTTCCGAAACTCAAGATCGAGGTCGTCATCGCCGACGAACTAGAAGAACAGGTGGTCGAAGCGATTCGCGCGTCCGCGTCCACCGGCCAGATCGGCGACGGCAAGATTTTCGTATTTGGCATCGACGCGGCGATGCGCATCCGCACCGGCGAGTCCGGCGCCGAAGCCCTGTAGGAGAGGACTGCAATGAAACAGAGATTCGCAAACATCGCCCGCGGCGCGCTTCCCGCGGTTGCGGGCGCCGCTGCGCTGCTCGCCGCGGCGCCGGCCTTCGCCCAAGAGGGGCTGGACACCGGCGATACCGCCTGGATGCTGACTTCGACGGCGTTGGTGCTGATGATGACGGTTCCCGGAGTGGCGCTGTTCTACTCCGGCATGGTGCGGAAAAAGAACATCCTCGCCACGATGGCCCAAAGCTTTGTCATTACCGCCCTCGTTTCGGTGCTGTGGATTGTCATCGGCTACAGTTTTGCCTTCGCCGGCGGCGGCGACTGGATCGGCACCGCCGACGCGCTGCTGCTTCGCAACATGACCGTCGATTCGATGTCGGGAACGATCCCGGAATCGGTATTCATGACGTTCCAGATGACGTTCGCGATCATCACGTCGGCGCTGATCACCGGCGCGGTGGCCGACCGGATGAAGTTCTCGGCATTGCTGTGGTTCACCGGCCTCTGGACGGTGCTTGTCTATGCCCCGATCGCCCACTGGGTGTGGGGCGGCGGCGTCCTCAGCGGCCTCGGGGTGCTGGACTTCGCCGGCGGCACCGTCGTGCACATCAATTCCGGCATCGCGGCACTGGTCGCGGCGGTCGTGCTGGGCCGGCGCGTCGGGTTCGGCAAGGAAAACATGGCCCCGTTCAACGTCGGCTACACCGTCATCGGCGCTTCGCTGCTTTGGGTCGGCTGGTTCGGCTTCAATGCCGGCTCGGCGGTTGCCGCCAACGGCGCCGCGGGCATGGCCCTTGCGGTGACCCAGATTGCGACGGCGGCGGCGGTGCTTGGTTGGGTGGCGGCGGAATGGTTCATCCACAAGAAGCCCAGTGTCTTGGGCATGGCGACCGGCGCCGTCGCCGGGCTTGTCGCGATCACGCCGGCGTCCGGGTTCGTCGGCCCAGGGGGGGCGCTGTTCATCGGCGTCATCGCGGGCATCGTCTGCTTCTGGGCCGCGACCTCGCTTAAAAAGATGCTCGGCTACGACGACTCGCTAGATGTGTTCGGTATCCACGCGGTCGGCGGCATCGTCGGCGCGCTGTTGACCGGCGTGTTCGCGGTGGAGGCGATCGGCGGCACCCCTGGTCTGCTCGAAGGCAACCCAGGCCAGGTGCTGACCCAGCTGTGGGGCGTCCTCGCCACCATCGTCTACTGCGGCGTCGTCAGTCTGGTGCTGCTGCTGGGCATTCGGGCCACCATCGGCCTTCGTGTCTCAGAAGAAGACGAGCGCGCGGGACTCGATATCTCGCTGCACGGAGAAAGCCTCGGGTAGCCTCCTCCCATACCCGTCGCAGGGGGGCCGGGCGAAAGCCCGGCCCCTTTTCTTTCCGGCCCCGGCACCATATCCTGCGGTGGGCACGGATTCCGGGACTACACCGAGCGCCGCGCGTGGGCGGCCGGCGCCTGACGGAGGCTGATGCCGCATCTGATTCCTTCTGCCGCGATCACCGCCAACAGCAGACGAATGCCGGTCCGGGCGGGCGAACCGTGGCGCTGACCCTCAGCCGGCGGCTGGACCACCTCGGCGACGGCCCGTTCACCAGGGTTCAAGCGTTGACCGCCGGTCTGGCCCCGGCCGCGGGTCTGCGCCCGGTCGATCTGTCCCTCGGCGAGCCGCACCACGCGTTCCCGGCCGCCGTCGCCCGGACGATCGCCGAACGCGAGGCCGAATGGGGCCGCTATCCGCCGTTGCGGGGCTCGCTGGAGCTGCGGTCCGCCATCGTCCGCTGGCTGGGCCGCCGCTACGGCCTGGCCGAAGTCGGCATCGATCCCGAACGCCAGGTGCTGGCGCTGTCCGGCAGCCGCGAGGGCCTGTTCCTGATCGCCCAGGTCGCGGTCGCCGACCCGTTGTCGCGCACCGGCCGGCCGCCGCTCGTGTTGTTGCCCAACCCGTTCTACGCCGCCTATGCCGGGGCCGCCGCCGGCGCCGGGGCCGAGCCGGTGTTCGTGCCGGCGACGGCGGCGACCGGGTATTTGCCCGATTACGCCGCATTGCCTGCCGATGTGCTCGACCGCGCGGCCCTCTGCTTCCTGTGCTCGCCGTCCAATCCCCAGGGCGCCGCGGCGTCCGCGGCATATCTCGAGACCCTGATCGGACTCGCCCGGACGCACGATTTCGTGCTGGCGGTCGACGAATGCTATGCCGAGCTGTACGACGCCTCGCCGCCGCCAGGCGCGCTCGAGGTCTGCGCCGCAATCGGCGACGGCGGCTGTGAAAATGTCGTCGTGTTTCACTCACTGTCGAAACGGTCCAGCGTGCCGGGGCTGCGCTCGGCGTTCGTTTGCGGCGATGCACAGGTCATCGCGGCGTTTGCGCGCCTTCGCGCCTACAGCGCCGCGACCGCGCCCGGCCCGGTGCTGGCGGCGTCGGCGGCGCTGTGGGACGATGATGCCCACGTCGCCGCCACCCGCGATCACTATCGCGCCCGTTTTGACCAGGCCGAGCGGATCCTCGACGGCCGTTTCGGATTTCGCCGCCCCGACGGCGCCTTTTTCCTGTGGCTCGATGTCGGCGACGGCGAGGCGG
>JAQBXG010000067.1 GCA_027625125.1 Pseudomonadota bacterium | reverse complement strand
GAATCGTCGATGTCACGGCTCGAAGCCGTGTGTTTTCTTTCATGTTCATGCCGGTGGGACCTCCCGCCCCGTTCAACATTGGACTGCGGGGGGTCGGCCGCATTGTCGTCGTGATCGCCCCCCATGCCAGCGATTTTTCCACACTGAGGGCTCGTGTCAACCGTTCGCGGCAAACGGGCGCGGCATCTACCAGATGTTGTGGCGACAAGAAGCGGTAGCGGGATTTATGGGGTTGGCGGCGCGCCTTTGTGGACCGGCGCCGCCGGGCCGAAGCTGGTCCGGTGCATCACCCGCCGGTAGCGCGCGTCGTCATACGGCGTCGCGCGATGCATCATCGACCGGTTGTCCCACAACACGGCGTCGCCGTGCCGCCAGCGATGGGCATGCGTGAACGCTTCGCCGGTGGCGAAATCGCGCAGCGCGCGGATCAGCGCCAGCGCCTCGCCGTCGTCCATGCCCTCGATGCCCATCGCCATGTTGCCGCCCATGTACAACGCCTGCCTTCCGGTGACCGGATGGGTCCGCACCAGCGGGTGGCTTACGTCCGGGTACCTGTCGATCTCGCTTTGCGGTAGCGGTGGGCGGTCCGGAAACAGAATCGGCCACGACCGCACCCGGCTGTGAATCACCCGAAGCCCGTCGATGCGGTTGCGCAACCCGGTGTCCAGCGCCGCATACGCCATCGTCATGCTGGCATACAGCGTATCGCCGCCATCGCCGGGCAGCTCGCGGCTGACCAGGAAGGTCGCGTCCGGCGGCGTCCGGTCGAACTGCACATCCGTATGCCAGTTGCGGCCGCTGTTGGCGATGCCGATCGCCTCGCCGCGTTCGTCCTTCGCGTTCGACACGACACCGATTGCGGGGAAGCCCGGCAAGGCGAACCTCTGCAACTGCGGCGGCAACAACTCGCCGAAACGGGCGCTGAACGCGATCTGGGCCGCGGGCGTCAAGTCCTGCTGGCCGCGAAACACGACGACGCCCTCGCTCGCCAGCGCCGTCAGGATTCTGGTGAAGCCCGCGTCATCCAGCGCCGACAGGTCCGCGCCGGTGACCTCCGCGCCAAAAGGCGCGCCTTTCAGACGTTAAACCTTCATCCCCGCTTGACCAAGACTTGTCCCGGCAAAGGTCTGGCGCGCCCGGCGGGATTCGAACCCACGACCTGCAGATTAGGAATCTGCTGCTCTATCCTGCTGAGCTACGGGCGCATGTCCCCGAAAGACTACCTCACCGGCCGCAGAATTCCCCCAGCGCCTCGATCAACAGTGTCGCCGGGGTCAACCGCCACGCGGCGGGGTCATTCAACAGCCAATCAACGAATTGCGCGCGCAACGTCTGCGGCGTGAACGTGCGGACGCACGGCCGCACCCAGTCGCCCGGGTCGGGGGCGATTTCGTCGCGGGTATACTCGTACATGTCCAGCAACCCGGTCAGGTAGGCGATCTGGTTTTCTTCGGTCTGCTGAAAGAAATACTGGGTCGGCCAGAATTCCGCCGCCGCCGGTCCGCTCCAGAACCCCAGCGCGAGCGCCACCGCCGCAGCCCGTCGCCATTTGTTTGCCGAATGCATCACAAGTCCTCCGTGCCGTGCGCCGCCGCGCCGCGTTCGGCCATGCTACCATGCGCCATGGGCATCCGCCGCCTCGCCGCCGGCCTGGCCGTATTCTGGCTGCTGGTCGCGGCGTCCCCCGACCTGGCGCTGCGCGACGGCGGCGCTGCCCTCGTCACGCAAGTGATCGACGGCGATACCCTAGAACTCGACGACGGCCGCCGCGTCCGCCTGGTCGGTATCCAGGCGGCGGAAGTCGCCCATTCCGGCGACCCGGCGGAGCCCTGGGCGGCCGAGGCGACGTTCGCTCTCGAAATGGTGACCCTGGGCAAGAGGGTCCGGCTTTCCTACGGCGGGCTCGAAATCGACCGCTACGGTCGTGTCCTTGCGCACCTGCACACCGAAGACGGCGTTTGGGTCCAGGCCGAAATGCTCCGGCAGGGAATGGTACGGGTGTACAGTTTTGCCGATAACCGAACGCTCGTACCGGAAATGCTGGCGATCGAGGCCGAGGCCCGCGCGGGCCGCCGCGGATTGTGGGCGCTGGCCGAATATTCTGTGTTGGATCAACAGGATACGTGGCGGCATCTGAATCGGTTTGCCATCGTCGAGGGCGTGGTGCTGGCGACCGACGAGATGGGGGGCCGCGTCTATCTGAACTTCGGCCCCGACTGGCGCACTGATTTCACGGTTTCGATCGCGCCCGGCGATGTCCGCATCTTTCGCGATGCCGGCGTCGAGCCGCTGGCATACGCCGGACAGCGGATTCGCGTGCGCGGCTGGTTGCGGAATTTCAACGGCCCGATGATAGACGCGACCCATCCGGAGCAGATAGAATCGGCAGGTCGATGAGAGCCATTTCCTCCCGAGCGCTGCTTGGGGCGCTCTTTCTAGCCGCGGCTTTTGCGCCGGCGGGCGCAGCTTGGGCGCAGGTCCGCCTGGCCCCCAGCCCGGTGATGGAAGCCCGCATCGCCGCCGAGCAACATGCCGAGATCCTCCGCCGTTTCGGCGGCGAATACCGTGACCCGGAACTCACGGCCTATGTCCGGGCGGTCGGCCAGGCGCTGATCCGGGCGCACGGCAGCGGCGGCTACCGCTTCAATTTCACCGTCATCGATGCGGCTGACGTCTTCGCCTTCACCCAGGGGGGCGGATACGTCTATGTCAGCCGCGGCATGCTCGCGCTGGCCAATTCCGAAGACGAACTCGCCGCCGTCCTCGCCCATGAACTGGTCCATGTGTTTTCGCGCCACGGGGCCCAAAGGGACGCGATGCGCCGCGAGCTTGGCAATCCCGACCTTGCGGACGCCGACATCCTCAATGCCTTCACCCGGGACCAGGAGCTGGAGGCGGACGCGCTCAGCATCCCGATCTTGATCGCGGCCGGATACGATCCCTTCGCACAGGGTCGGTTCCTGAACCTGGTGCGCTGGCACGACGAAGTCAGCATCACCAGCGGCACAAGCCGCGTGCGCGACGAAACCGATGTCACCCACCCGGCGCTGATCGAACGGGCCGAGCTCGCCACCGGCATGGCGCGGGAGCTGTTCGTCGATATGGTGCCGCCCGCCGGACCGGCGGGCGGGTTCCCCGGCCCGGCCTATCTCGAGTCCGGCAGCGACGCCTACGATCCGGCGCCGGCCGCGGGCGGCTCGTTGATGTCGGTTCTGGACGGGATCGTGTTCGGCCCCCGCCCCGAGGCGGGATACGTGACCGGCAACGCATATTATGATGCGCGGCGGCGCATCACGTTCGAACTTCCGCCCGGCTTTCATTTCACCTATGCCGGACGCCTGATCACCGCCGAGGGTCCGTCGGGCGCATCGATGCGCTTTGATTCCTATACCCACCGCCGCACGTTCAATTCGGACCTTGTCGATTACCTGGGCCGGGTCGCCGGATTCCGCATCCAGATGGAATCCGCGCAACGGCTGGAGATCAACGGCCTGCCCGGCGCCCTGGCGCGGGCGATGCCGGCGACCGGCAGCACCGAACCGCGCCTGTACCTCGGCGTCGTTCAGGTTACGTCGCGCACCCTGTTCCGTTTCAGCTTCTGGCTGCCGTCCACGTTGTCCGACGCCGTGGCCGAAAGCGTCTGGCAGGCGCCGCTATCGTTCCGCCGTCTGTCCCCACAAGAGGCGCAGGCGCTGCGCCCGCTGCATCTTCAGGTCGTCACCGTCGAGCCGGGCATGACGCCGGAGTCCCTGGGGGCGACGATGCGGATGCTCAATCATCCGCTCGAATGGTTCCGCATGCTGAACGATCTGGCGCCGGGCGAGGCGCTGACGCCCGGCCGGCAGGTCAAGGTCGTCGTTCCCTGAACGGGTCAACGCGCGGCGCCGCAATCAGCTCATCAACTCCGCGCCGTCGGCGTGCGACAGCAATGCGTGGCGCAATTTCTCCAGCGCCTCCTGCTCGATCTGCCGCACGCGCTCTTTGCTGATCCCCAACACGACGCCGAGGGATTCCAGTGTCGTGCCGTCGTCCGCCATCCGCCGCTCGCGGATGATTTTCTGCTCCCGGGGCGACAGCCCGGAAACCGCCGTCTCGATCCAGCCGCGCCGCGCCGCGCCGTCGTGGGCGGCGGCGACGAGTTCCTCCGGTCCCGGCCCGTCGTCGGGCAGGATGTCCTGCCATTCGCCGTCGGCGTCATCGGTCAACGGCGCGTTCAGCGACCGGTCCGGCCCCTGCAGGCGTTGTTCCATCGCCGCGACGTCGCGCAACGGCACCCCCAGCGTGCGGGCGATCGATTGCTGCCGCGCCAGGCGGGTTTGCGCCAGCGGCGCCTTGTCGGCGATCCGCGCCTGCAATCGACGCAGATTGAAGAACAACGATTTCTGCGCGGCGGTTGTACCGGTGCGCACGATCGACCAGTTCCGCAGCACGAATTCCTGAATCGACGATCGGATCCACCATGTGGCGTAGGTCGAAAACCGAACGTCGCGCTCCGGTTCGAAGCGCGCCGCCGCCTGCATCAGTCCGACATTGCCTTCCTGCACCAGATCGGCGACCGGCAGGCCATACCTCCGAAACCGCGTCGCGGCGCTGATGACCAGACGCAGATACGGCGTAACCAGCGCGTGCAAGGCCGCCTCGTCGCCGTCGCGGCGCCACAACACGGCCAGCCGCTGTTCCTCTTCGCGGGAAAGCAACGGCACTCGCATCGCCGTGCGGATGTATGCGCGGTCGGAACGGCGAGTCTGCGCAGGCTCCAGATAGCTCATGGCGGTGTCGCAAGGGGTGAGAATGCCCGGCAATATATAACCGGTTTGGTCGGGTATGGCAACAGACAGGAATGACAGAATCCCGGCAGTTGTTGCCGATTATCCCAGTCCATAGCATCGTATTAGTCGGAAATGCTGCGTCAGGCTTCCAGCCAATCCAGCATCGCGCCGTCCAGGCCGAAACACGCCGCCGCCAACGTTCCGCCGCGGCCGCATCCTCCATCCAGCGTCACGGCATAGGATTCCAGATCCAGCGCGCCGCCGGAGCGGTCATGGCCGCGAACGATGCGGCGGTATCCAGAATACGACGCCTCGATGCCGGCAAAAAACCCCGATCCCCACCAGAATGTGTCGCCCTGCTGCCCGAGCGGTCGGCCGGGATCGATGCCGGCGGCAACGAACAGCAATTCGCCGTCGGCGGTGAAGGCGGCGCGGCGCAGCGCCGACATCAGCTCGTCGTGACCCGGATGTCCATGCACCGCAGCGCGAATCTGCGTCGTCCACCTGGCGATCGCGAGCGCGCCCTCGCGGCACGCCGCGCGTCCGTCCTGGGCGTTCTGCCCATAGGCCCGCAGGGTCGCGTCGACGCCCTGGCCCAGCATCCAGTCCAGAACCTCGCCGGGTCCGGGGGCGAACTGCAACTGCATCAGTTTGCGCCACATTTCTTCCTGTGCGCCGCGCAGATACGCAATGTCCTCGGGATCGGCGCCGGGACGGGACAGGATCGCGATGCGCTGGCGCAGCATCTCGTTCTCCGCCGCCACGACATGGACGCCATGACCGAGAAAGTTGCCGAGATAGACAAGCCGGTCGCCGGGCTCGAACCGTTCGTTCAATGCGTCATGAAGCGCGCGCAGCCTGCCGGCTTCGCCATGAATCGCACCCACCGCCCATACGCGGCGGCCGCCGCCCAGAACCGCGAACCGGCTATCGGTTTCGTTGCGCATGCTGAGCCGGATCCGTGGTCCCCGGGCGCTTCGACCGCCGCACCCGCGGGGGCGTCAGGCGGCCTGCAACAGTTTCTCGAGCCGTGCGGTCGCGGCTTCCTCGTCGATCTTTTCCACCGCCGCCAACTCCCGCGCCAGCCGTTCCAGCGCCGCCTCGTAGATCTGCCGTTCGCTATAGGACTGGTCCGGCTGGTTCGCGCTGCGATGCAGGTCGCGCACGACCTCGGCGATCAACACCGGATCGCCGGAGTTGATCTTGGCCTCGTATTCCTGGGCGCGGCGGCTCCACATCGTCCGCTTGACGCGGGCGCGCCCCTTCAGCGTCGAAAGCGCCGTGTCCATGATCTTTGGCGTCGACAGCTTCCGCATGCCGACATGCTCGGCATTGCCGACCGGAACCCGCAACGTCATCTTGTCCTTCTCGAAACTGATGACGAACAGATCGACATCGGTTCCGGCGATTTCCTGTTTCTCGATCGACTTGATGTAGCCGACGCCGTGGGTCGGATACACGATGTAGTCTTTCGGACGAAATCCGCGTTTTGTCTTCTTGGTGCTCATCCAGCGAGGTTTCCCAGCAAGGTGTCCCGGCGATCCATCCCGGCAAGTTTCCGGGCGCGGTTCGGAACGGTGTCGACGCCGGGCGCCGAACCGTTCGCCCGCCGTGCGTTTATCTGACCCGGCCCGTGTTCCGGACCGCCCGCGTCCCGGACGCGCTGAAACCGCGGGCCGCCGCCACTGGCCGCATCCACGGGCGGCGTGAAGATTTGCAGAATGTCGCAACGAAGCCAGTATAGCACAAATCCGGCCCCGGCCCCATACCGGCCGGGCGCTACTCGCCGCCGCCGGGCTTCTCCGAAAAGAACCTCATCTTGTCCTTCTGGTCCTTGAACTCCTCGGCCTCGGCCAGCGCCGGTTTCAGCCGGGTGATGTTCGGCCAGGTCTCGGCGTACTTGCGGTTCAATTCGATCCACTTTTCGACGTCGTCCCCGGTGGTGTCCGGCACAATTGCATCGACTGGGCATTCGGGCTCGCACACCCCGCAATCGATGCATTCCTCGGGGTGGATCACCAGCATGTTTTCCCCCTCATAGAAGCAATCCACCGGGCACACTTCGACGCAGTCGGTGTACTTGCACTTGATGCAATTCTCGTTGACGACATACGTCATGCCCGAACTCCTGAATGCCCCGCGGGGTGTCTAGTCGATTCCAAGCCGCGCGAGCACCCGTTTGCGGGCCTCGCCGCTTTCGCTGTCCGAAACATAAAGAAGCCCGGCAAGGCGGCGCAACAGGTTCGATTCATAGGCGTGGACGATGCCGTCGGCATAGGCCACCTCCCACAGCAGCTCGATCAGTTCGCCGCGCTCCTCGATCGGAACCGTCTCCTTGATCCTGCGTGTAAACCGCACCAGGTGGTTGGCGTTGGACTGCTCCCGGACCGCCTCGGCCAGCAGCGTCGCGGTTTCCTCATCCGAAAGTTCGAACTGCCGCCGCAGGATTTCGGCGACGGTCGCCCGTTCGTCGTCGTCGAACGCGCCGTCGGCGCAGGCGGATTCCACCAACAGCACGGCGGCGGCCAGGCGCTTGTCCGGATCTTGGGGCGGCTGGCCGGAATCGTCGCCGGCAAACAGCGCCCGGATGCGGTTGATCATCGACCTGCGATACCATGGCCCCGATCGCGGCGGCAACCCGCCGCGACAACCTGCCAACTTGCGGCGGCAACCCGCCGCCGGGGGTCAGTTCCGGCCGCGCAGCCGCTCGGTCGCGCGGCGGTCGGCCTTGGTCGGGCGGCCCGACCCCGGCGTCCGGCGAATCCCCTCCACCGGCGGCCTGGTCACGGCGGCGGACATATCCTCGTACATCGTGCGCGCTTCCGCCGCCGGGCCACGGCGGGTGGCGATGGCGACGACCCGGATCACCCGCACGCGGGCGTCGTCGGCCCAGGTCAACACGTCGCCGGGACGCAACAGCTGGTTGGATTTGGCCATCACCTGGCCGTTGCGGCGGATGCGCCGCGCCGCACATGCCTCGGCGGCCATCGTCCGGCTCTTGAACAGCCTCGCGAACCACAGCCAGCGGTCGGCGCGCAGGGCCTCCGCCATCAGTTCCCGGTCTGGCCCAACGGGTGCCGCGCCAGCGCCGCGAACGGTGAATGTCGGTTTCGCGGCAGGCGTGCGCCCCGCGGCCCGCCTCGGCGCGCAACCGGCGCCAGCCCGCCGTCCGCGCCATCCCGGCGGGCGAATCCCAGCGCGGCGGCGACCGCCTTGAGCATTTCTTCATCCCCGCCGGCCAGCGCCGCCAGCTGCGCATCCGGGGCCACCGGCCCCCTCGCGGCGCGGCGGTACAGCGCATTCGTCAACCGCTCGGCGCGTTCGATCCGCACCGCGTATCCGCCCAGGACGATCGCGCCGGCGGCCAGGTACACCCCGTCGGGCAAAGCCGCGTCGGCTTCCGGCGAAACCCCGGCAACGGGCAATTCCGGCGGCGGCCGCGTGCCGTGAAACAGCGCCCACAGCCGCGCGCACAGTTCCGGCCGACCGTTCCGCGCCATCGCCGGCATCCATGCCGCCAGCGCCCCCAGCCGCACGCCGCGCACTGCCAGCGCCTTGCGATCGGCCGCCGACAGTCCGCCGATCTGCGGCTCTACGGCGGCGCGCGCCACCGCCCCCACGCCCTCGGCGATCTGAAACGCCAGCCCCCGCGCCGACGCCGACAGGCCCGGCTGCGACAGTTGCCGCAGCGGCGCCAGC
>JAQBXG010000066.1 GCA_027625125.1 Pseudomonadota bacterium | reverse complement strand
GCATTGGGTGGGGGCTTTCCTTCGCGGTCGGCGGCGCGGTGCAGACCGGAAGGGGTGCGCGCCGTGACAGCGGCAGCCTCAGCGTGTTCCTAGGCCGCGGCCTGTTTTCCGGCGCCAGCGCCGGTCTGCGCCTGCGCCACGAGTTGGACTCCGCCGGCGCCCGCCATTCCAGCGCATTTCTGTCCCTGTCGATGAGCCTGGCCGGGTCCGGGCGCCAGTTCGTCACCGCCGACCGCGACACGGCGACCGCGACGACGACGATGGATTGGCGGCGCATTCCCGACCATCCGGTCGGCGATGTCGCAGCATTCGTCGGCACGACGCGCTCTCCGGCCGAACGCAATATTTCCGCCGACATCAGCCACACCGGCGCGCGCGGCCAGATCGGATTCAGCGCCAGCGCCACCGATCCCCGCAACCCCGCCGTCGGCAACCGTCGCGCCGCCGGCGTCCGGCTCGGCACCGCGCTCGTCTACGCCGACGGGGCGTTCGGCATCGGTGCGCCGGTGCGGGACGCGTTCGCCATCGTCACCGCCCACCCCGCCCTGGCTGGCCATAGGATCCGCGTCAATCCCGATAGTGACGATGCGGGGGATGCGGAAATCAATCGCCTTGGCCCGGCGGTGCTTCCGGGTCTGGTTCCGTATCGGGTGCAGCGCATCGTGTTCGACGGGCGCTCTCTGCCGGTCGGCCGTACGCTGGGGGCGGGCGAGGCATGGGTCGCGCCCGGATACAAAGCCGGCACGCGGGTGGAGGTGGAAACGGCCGCCACCGTGCTGCTGACCGCGGTGATCCTCGACGAAAACGGCGCCCCGGTGGCCCTGGCCGGCGGCCGCATCGACAAACCGGGCGATGCGGCATTTGCCCCGGTTCTGACCTTCACGAACCGCGCCGGCCGCATGACGCTCGAGGGACTGGCCGCGGGCGCGTTTGAATTGAATCTCGTCAGTCACCCCGGCCGGCCGATCGGCATCGAGATTCCCGCCGACGCCGAGGGCATTTTCGACGCCGGACTGATGCGCCTGCCGCCGGCCGAAGTTGGCGCACGATGATGCGCCGTGGCCTCGCGGCACTGGTCATCGCATTCGCCGGTCTCGTGGCGACACCGGCCGCGGCCGCCTGCTCGTTGACGCTGCGGAGTTTGTCGAACGTCACGTTCGCGTCCGGCGAATACAGCGTGTTCGGCCCCGCCGGCGCAGCGCAGGCCGTGCAATTCACGGTTCGCCACCGCCGGAGCGATCCCTGTGACTACTTCGTCACCTTTTCGACTGGGGTCGCGGGGTCCTACGACCGCACGATGACTCTGGCCGGTACGGACCTGCACTATCAAATCTACGATTCGGCGTCGCAGACCCATGTGCTGAAGGCGCTTCCCGACGCCGCCGGCGGCGAGGTGATCGGCGGCACGTTCACGACGACCGGAACCGAAGACCAGGACGTTTCGTATTACATTCTGATCTCGCCGCAACAGGTGGTGGCCGGCGGCAACTACGAAGACCAAATCGAGGTGCGGCTGTACGAGGGCACACTTGCCGCCTACGTCGAGCGGGATTCGGACTCCATTCGCATTCGCGCACAGATCAGTGACGAAATCGAAGTCTGCGTCGGATGCACGGCCGCGTTCGACCCGGCGGCCCAGTCGGTGCAGATGAACTTCGGCGACCTCGATGAAGGGGAGGCGCAATCGACGGTCGCCCGGGTGCGGTCGAACGCCGGCTATGAATTTTTGGTGCATTCCGACAACCGCGGCGTTATGGCGCACGTTTCGTATCCAACCCAAGTGCCCTATGTGCTGGAGGTCGACGGCGCGCCGATCGATCTGTCGCCGAATCAGGCGACCGCGGCGGCGGGCGCCGGCGTTACCGGCGTGGACGGAGTCGGGTTCGATTTCAAGGTGACGATTGGTTCGACAGCGGCGGCGGCGGCCGGTGACTACGCCGACAACATCGTGCTGACGGTCCGCAAGAATTAGTGGATCAAACCAAACACTTGAAACCGGCAATGCCTGCGGACGTACGGCATTACGACTTCAAGTGCTTGGATCATCTGATCCATCAACAAGCGAGCTCGTGGTACGAAGCGCTGGAATCGTACCACTAGAACGCCGCCGCGTCGTCCTTCTTCAGGTTGCCGAACTTTGTCAGCGACGGGTTGAAGAACAGCTGCACCTTGCCGGTCGGGCCGTGCCGCTGTTTGCCGATGATGACCTCGGCCAGGTTGTGGACCTGCTCCATCTGTTGCTGCCATTGGGCATGATCGGGCGTATCCATGCGCGGCTCGCGCCGTTCCAGATAGTATTCCTCGCGATAGATGAACATCACGACGTCGGCGTCCTGTTCGATCGATCCCGATTCGCGAAGGTCCGACAACAACGGACGCTTGTCCTCGCGCGCCTCGACCGCGCGGCTCAGTTGCGACAGCGCCAGCACCGGCACATGCAGCTCTTTCGCCAGAGCCTTCAGCGACTGGGTGATCTGCGAGATTTCCTGTACGCGATGGTCCGGCGACGAGCGTCCGGCGGGACGAATGAGCTGCAGATAGTCGACGACGATCATGCCCAGGCCGTGGGTGCGTTTCAGACGCCGCGCCCGGGTTCTGAGCGCCGCGATCGACAGCGCCGGGGTGTCGTCGATATGGAACGGAATCTGCGTCATTTCGTTCGACGCCTGGACGACGCGGACAAAATCGTCATTGGAAAGCTGACCGCGGCGAAGCTTTTCCGACGAAATGCCGGTCGCTTCCGCCAACATGCGGGTGGCAAGCTGGTCGGCGGACATTTCCAGCGAAAAGAACCCGACGCCGGCGCCGTCCACGACGCGTCGTTCGCCGTCCTCGCCGGCCTCCTCGCGGAACGCGCGCGCGGCATGAAAGGCGATATTGGTCGCCAGCGCGGTCTTGCCCATGCTCGGCCGGCCGGCCAGAACGACCAGGTCCGACCGGTGTAGGCCGCCCATCAGGCGGTCCAGATCGGTGAGGCCGGTGCCGACTCCGGTCAGGTGGGCGTCGGATTTGTACGCGGACTCGATGCCGGAAATCGTGTTGACCAGCGTGTCCTTGAAGGCCTGGAAGCCGCCTTCGTGCTTGCCGCTTTCGGCCAGCTGGAACAACGACTGCTCGGCGCTTTCGATCTGCCCCGTCGCCGGCTCGTCGACGCGGGAATCGAACGCGACGTTGACCACGTCTTCGCCGATGCGGATCAGTTCGCGGCGGAGAAAAAAGTCATAGATCGCGCGGCCATAGTCCTCGGCATTCAGCGTCACCGCCGATCCCGCCAGCCGCGCCAGGTAGCCGGCGCCGCCGACCTCGGATAGCGATTCGTCGCGCTCGAAGTATGTTTTCAGCGTCACCGGATTGGCGATCTGGCCGCGCTCGATCAGCACCGTCGCGGCGTCGTAGATGCTGCCGTGCACCGGCAGATAGAAGTGCTCCGGCTCCAGAAATCCGGCGACCCGGGCGGCGACATCGTTGTTGACGAGGATCGCCCCCAGCAGCGCCTGTTCCGCCTCCAGGTTGTGCGGCGGTTCACGGTAGAGCGGGGAGTCGGGATCGGGCGCCGGGTCACCGAAGGGGAGGAGGTTCGGGGTAGCACCGATGTTCATGCCGCCATGGGTACCACGCCGCCGCGGCGACGCGCGAGTCCGGCGATGTGGCGGTGCGGCATTTTGCTCGGGATAGATTTGAATTCAATCCCGTGAATCCCGGGGACAGTTCTCAGGCGGCGGCGCTATCCGCCTCGCGCCGGCGGTCGAACCTGTCGATATAGTCGCGCCGGTCCGGCACCGCGTCCTTTGAACGCGCGAACTGGACCTGGAATACCACGTGGTCCGAGATTCGGAACGCCGCCTCGGAGGCCGCCAGGTAGAACTCCCACATGCGGGCGAACCGCTCGTCGTACAGCTCGACCGCCCTGGCGCGATTGGCCATAAAGCGGCGCCGCCAGGCGCGAAGGGTATCCGCGTAGTGGTAGCGCAGAACCTCGACATCGGTGATCCACAATCCCGCCGCCTCGATCGCCTGGACGACTTCGGACAGCGCCGGGGAATATCCGCCCGGGAAGATGTACTTGCGAATCCACGGGTTGCTGGCGGCGGGCCCGCTCGCGCGGCCGATCGTGTGCAGCAACGCGACGCCATCGTCCTTAAGCAACCGGCGGCATGTGGCGAAAAACTCGGGGTAATGGCCGACGCCGACGTGCTCGAACATGCCGACCGAAACGATGCGGTCAAAGGCACCTTCGACCCGCCGGTAGTCCTGCAGCCGGAACCGGACGTCGCCCAGCCCCTCGTTGCGCACCCGTTCCTCGGCGACGGCGAGTTGGGCGGTGGACAGCGTGACGCCGGTCACCGCCGCGCCGCTCATGCGCGCGATATCCATCGCCAGACCGCCCCAGCCGGAGCCGATATCCAGCACCGAAAGGCCGGGACGGTCCAACAGCAGTTTCGCGGCGATATGCACGCGCTTGTTGCGTTGGGCGTCCTCCAGCGGCTCGTCGGCATCGCGAAAATACGCGCATGAGTATTGCAGGTCGGTGTCGAGAAACAGGCGGTACAGGTCGCCCGACAAGTCATAGTGGTGCGCGACATTGCGCCGCGACCGGGCGTCCGGATTGAACTGCTGCAACAGCCGGAACAGTCGCGCGAGGCGCCGGCGGAAGCGGCGGACCCAGAACGCGCCGGACAGGTCGGCATTCTCCATCAGCAGGCTTACGACGGCATGGATGTCGCCGTGTTCGACCGTCAGCGTGCCGTCCATGAAGGCCTCGCCGAAGCTCAAATCCGGATTGAGCGCCAGACGTCGAGGCAGCCAGCGCGAATGCAGCCGAATGGCGACGGCGGGGCCGTCGCCGGCGCCCCGAAATACGTCGGTGCGGCCCGCAGCGTCCACGACCGTCAACGTTCCGCGGACGATCAGACGTTCCAGAACTTTGCGAAGCAGGTACATCCCCGACCTCCCGCAACGCGGGAAGTCTATCACCTGCCGGAGGCCGGAAAAACCCCCTGGCGCTACTGCGTCACGATGTCGCGGCGGCGTCTTCGTCGGCGTCGTCGCCGTCCCCAGCGGCCGGCCCCGCGCCGTCGTCGAAGAACGATTCCGCTCCGACCGCGGCCTCGGCTTCGTCGGTTCCGGCGCCGACCGCGGCGTTCTGTCCGCGCAAGAAGGCGTCGCGCTGGACTTCCGCCTCGGCTTCCGAGCGCGCGACGATGACATTCACCATCGTCAACACCTCGGGGTGCAGGCGGATGCGAACGGGGTGAACCCCCAGCGCCTTGATCGCGCGGTCGATCAGAACCTGCTGGCGGTCGACCGCGACACCGGTCTTGCCGGCGGCGGCGGCGATGTCGCGGGCATTGACCGATCCGTACAGATGCCCCGAGTCGCTGGCCTGGCGCAGCAGCACGCATACCTTGCCGTCCAGCACCCGGGCGGCGGTTTCGGCGTCGGATCGCAGCCCGGCATTCGCCTGTTCAAGCTCGCCGCGGCGCGCCTCGAAGGCGGTGCGGTTTTGTGCGGTGGCGCGGAGCGCCTTTTTTCGGGGCAGCAGATAGTTGCGGGCATAGCCGTCCTTGACCCGGACGACGTCGCCCATCTGTCCCAGCTTTTCCACTCGCTCCAGCAGGATCAGTTCCATTGTCGACTCCTAGTCCGAGACGTACGGAATCAGCGCAAGAAAGCGCGCGCGCTTGATTGCACGCGCCAGTTCCCGCTGCTTTTTCGCGCGCACCGCGGTGATGCGGCTGGGAACGATCTTGCCGCGCTCGGACACGAAACGCAGCAGCAGTTTCGTATCCTTGTAGTCGATGCGCGGCGCGGACTGTCCGGACAACGGACAGGTCTTGCGGCGACGGAAGAACGGCCTGCGCGCATTCCCCGCACCGATATCGCCGATGCCGACTTCGCCGCTTTTCATTCGCCGGCCTCCTTGGTGTCGGAATTCTTCGTTTCGGCGTCGGCGCTAGCGGGCTCGGCCTTCCGGCTTGCCGCCGCACGGTCCGCCCCTGTATCGGCGGCGCTATCGTTGCGATCGCGGCGGTCGCGCCGGCCGCGATCATCCCGGCCTTTGATTTGCATCATCACCGACGGGCCTTCCTCCAGCTCGTCGACGCGGATCGTCAAGGATCGCAGCACGTCTTCGCTCATCCGCATCGATTTTTCCAGGCCCTGGATCGCCGTGGCCGAGGCGTCGATGTTGAACAGCACGTAGTGCGCCTTGCGATTCTTCTTGATGCGATAGGTCAGGTTGCGAAGGCCCCAGTGCTCGACCTTCGTGACCTTTCCGCCCTGTTCGGCGATGGCGCTGGAAAACGAGTCCGCCAACGCCTCGACCTGCTGGGCCGAGACGTCGGGACGCACAAGAAAAACGTTCTCATAGAACGGCATTTGGGCTCCTTCTGGCTGTATCGGGACGGACGCGGCCCGCGCGCCGCCCATAGCCGGCCGCGCCGGCAAGGAGGCAGATGGCGGAATATAGCCGATTCCGCGGGGGTGGCAAGGCGATCCGGCGCCGGGCCGCGGGTTGACTTCGAGACCGGCGCTGGCGAAACCTAGGCGGCGGCGGGACTGTGCCTGCGCGCCCGCGGCCTGGGGTAGGGAAATGTCACTGGCGCTGGTCTTTCCGGGGCAAGGTTCGCAACGGCCCGGAATGGGCAAGCCGCTGGCCGAAGCCTTCGCCGCCGCGCGCGAGGTGTTCGAGGCGGTGGACGACGCGCTCAGCGAACATTTGTCCCGGACGATCTTCGACGGCCCCGAGGCGGATCTTACCGACACGCGAAACGCCCAGCCGGCGCTGCTTGCGGTCAGCATGGCGGTGCTTGCGGTGCTGCGCCGCGAGGGCGGGTTCACCCCAGCCGCGAACGCCGCCTACGTCGCCGGTCACAGCCTGGGCGAGTACGGCGCGCTGGCCGCAGCCGGTTCGTTCTCGCTCGCCGACGCCGCGCGCACTTTGCGGGCCCGGGGCGAGGCGATGCAAAGGGCCGCCCCCGGCGACGGCGGCGCGATGACCGCTGTGCTAGGCGGCGACTTCGCGGCAATCGAATCCGTCGCCGCCGCAGCCGCCGCGGAAACCGGCGGAATCTGCGTCGTCGCCAACGACAATGCACCCGGCCAGGTGGTCCTGAGCGGCACCAGCGCGGCGATCGAGCGGGCCGAGGCGCTGGCGCGCGAAGCCGGCGCCAAGCGCGCGGTGCGCCTGGGCGTTGCCGCCGGATTTCATTCGCCGCTGATGGCGCCGGCGGCCGAACGGATGACGGACGTTCTTGCCGCCCTGACGCTGACGCCGCCCGATCCGCCGCTGGTCGCCAACGTGACGGCGGCGCCGGTCCGGTCGCCGGACGAAATCCGCCGCTTGCTGGTGCGCCAACTCACCGACCGGGTACGGTGGCGCGAGTCGGTCACCGCGTTGACCGGCCTCGGCGTCGAGACATTTGTCGAGGTCGGGGCCGGCAAGGTGCTGTCGGGGCTCGCTCGCCGCATCGCCCCCGACGCCACCGCAATCTCGCTGGAATCGCCTGAGGAAATCGATGCGTTCCTGTCGTCACGCTAACGGAGGCGGAGATGTTTGATCTTGGGGGCAAACGTGCGTTGGTGACCGGCGCCACCGGCGGCATCGGCGCGGCGATCGCCCGCGCCCTGCATGCCCACGGCGCGGTCGTGGCGCTGTCGGGCACACGCACCGGCGTGCTGGCGGAACTGGCGACGGACCTGGGGCAACGCACCCATGTCGTGCCGTGCGATCTCGGCGACGCCGACGCCGCCGACGCCCTCGCCGGGCGCGCGTCCGATGCAATGGGCGGCCTCGATATCGTCGTCAACAACGCCGGCATCAACCGCGACGGCCTGGCGATGCGGATGAAGGACGACGATTGGCAGACCGTTCTGGATGTCAACCTTACCGCCGCGTTTCGGGTGGCGCGCGCCAGTCTGCGCGGCATGGCGAAACAGCGTTGGGGGCGGATCATTTCCATCTCGTCGGTGGTCGGCCAGACCGGCAATCCCGGCCAGACCAATTATGCCGCGGCAAAGGCGGGCCTTGTCGGCATGAGCAAGGCGCTGGCGCTGGAGATGGCGACGCGCGGGGTCACGGTGAATTGCGTGGCGCCCGGATTTATCGAAACCGCGATGACGGCGGCGCTCGGCGCGGACGTGCGCGCAACGCTGGCGGAGCGAATCCCGGTCCGGACTCTGGGAGCGCCGGACGATGTCGCCGCCTGCGTCGTATTCCTGGCCAGCGACGAGGCCGGCTATGTCACCGGACAAACCCTCCACGTCAATGGCGGCATGGTGATGGTCTGAATCCGCAACCGGCCCTTGCGCCGGGCGGGAAATGCGCTAATCTCTGATTGATCGAGTGGCGCATCCAGGCAATCAAAGGGTGTGCCGGCGGAGATCGCTGTACAGACGTCGGCTGTCGGGCGGCGCGCGGCCACAGGCTCTCGCATGCCGCCCAACCGGCCACAATTGCGTGACGGGGCAAGGCGACGACATGATTGCGGCAACGGCACCGATTTCCAGGCGCGGTCCGTTCGGGCGGTGGGCGCGAAGGCCACCGTTGCAGCCGTGGCCGCTGGCGCGGCTCGATTGCATCGTGATCGGAGGCGGGGTGGCGGAATCCGACGTCTGCGCGGAAGCGCTGCGGGGCGCCGGCGCGCGGGTATTCCGCGACGATGATTAAGGGTTTTTTGTTCCGTCTGGCATCGACGGTGAGGACGTGCGGGGCCATGTCCAGGCGGAGCG
>JAQBXG010000065.1 GCA_027625125.1 Pseudomonadota bacterium | reverse complement strand
CCGCCCGCACTTCCTTGCGCTTGCGCCGCTGAATCAAAGGCGGGCAGCGCTGTTCGTCGTAGTAGTCCGCCTGGCAATCCAGGCATTGCAGACACTCGTTCATGTTGATCGCGCCCGACGGCGCAATCGCGCCGATCGGACAATCGGCCTCACAGATGCGGCATTGGGTGCCGCATTGGGGGCGGCGCTTCAGCCAATGGAACATGTGCATGCGCCCAAAGATGCCGAGCGAGCCGCCTAGCGGGCACAGAAATCGGCAATAGGCGCGCTCGACGAACATGCCGATGCCCAACAGCACTACGCCGTACAACACGAACGGCCACTCGCGCTGGAACTTGACCGTGATGACGGTCTTGAACGGCTCGACCTCGGCCGCCGCGTCGGCGAATTCCGGGGCGACGAACACGCTGCCGACGACCACAAGCGCCGCGATGTATTTCACCGCCCACATGCGCTCCTGCAACGTCGACGGCACGGTGATCTGGGGTAGCCGCAACAAGCGGCCGATCTTGTTCAACAGTTCCTGCAATGCCCCGAACGGACACAGCCAGCCGCAGAACACGCCGCGCCCCAGCACAAACAGCGTCACCAGCGTGTAGACCGCCAGCACGAACATCAGGGGTTCGAGCATCAGGGTTGCGAGCCCGGCGCCGTTGAACGGGGCCTGGAGGTACGCCCACAGGTTCACGACCGAAATCTGACCCCCGGCGTACAGTCCCAGCCATCCCAGCGTGAACGCAAGGACGCCGATCCGGACCGCCTGGTACAGACGGCGGCGGCGAACCAGCGCGTCCTGGAACACGAACACCAGCGTCACGACCAGCAGCAGCGCGGCCAGAATCGAAACTTCCGTCTCGCTTGCGACCCACGCTTCGGCCCAGACCGGGGGCGGCGGCGGCGGCGGCAGCAGTTTGTGGACATCTGGCAGGTCATAGGGGATCGCGAATTCGACCCGCGCCGCCGCGCCGTCACGGTCGACGCCCGGGATCGAAACGACGACGTCGAACGGCTCCAGCGCGTCAAGCCCGGCCGCCGCCGGAATCGTGAACAGCACCGCTTCGTCAACGAACACCGCGTCGGCATAGCTGCGACCGGCAAGGGGGTTTGTTTTTTGCGCGTGGGCCGCGTCCAACAGGATCTCGCGCCCGTCCTGGACGATCTTGATCCGTTCGATTACGAAATCGGCGCCGCGCAGGAAGAAACCTTCGGGCACCAGCGGGATGCGGCCCTTGGACCCGATCCACAGGGTCAGGCCGTCGCCGCCTTCGAGCGCCGCCACGGCGCGGTGGCGCGAATCCCCCAGCATATTGACGCCGACGGTCGCCGGCGTGACCAGCGCGGCATAGGTCTCGAGGAACAATTCGTCGTCGGCGGCGCCGGCGACCCGGTCCGGCGTCGCGCCGCGTCCGGCGGCTTTGGTGAACGCGGTCGTGACGTCGGCGACGGTCAGCTCGTCGTGGACGATCGATCCCCAGGCCAGCAGGTCGGCGATGCTGATCGGGCCGAAGCCGCTGCGATCGAGCGACGGCGTCGTCACCGGCGGAGGGAGATCAAGGTCGCCCGCGACATGACCGGCGAACACCAGGCGTGCAGCGTTGCGGACGCCGTTCTTCATCGCCCGCGCGCTGACGGTTGCGGAAATCAGCGCATCGGGTTCGACGGCGCCGAAATCGTCCAGCGTCGCCGCGGCGAAACCGGCCACATAGCCGTCCAGCCTTTCCTGTGGAACGCCGCGGCCAACGATTGCCTCGCGGTGGACAAGCAACACCGCGCCGGTGATCGTGCCGTCCAGCTTCATGCCGGCCACCAGGTCGAACGACTGTCCGGAATATCCGGTGGTGCGAACCGTGTCGCGGGTCGAAAAGACGTAGCCGGCGAGTTTACCGCCGATCAGTACTGCGACGGCCGGAGGCACGCCCTCGACGACCTCCAGCTCTTCCGCGCGCGGGAATACTTGCGCGAGTTCCTCGCGATTCAGACGGTCGATCAGCAACTGCGCCGATATGGCGCTGAGATCGGCGCGGTCGACCTGCGCCAGCGCCGGCGCTGCGCCGGACAACACGGGCGCCAACAACGCGGCCATCACACAGGCGAAAACAGAGACGGCGCGCGGATGCCAGCGTTGTGGCATGGCTGCGGCGAGAATCCCGATCACGGTACACCTCCCAACGGGCGTAGCGCCCCAACCAACGGGCGTAGCGCCCCAACCAATGGGCGTAGCGCCCCAATGGGCGTAGCGCCTTCGGACGCAAGCGCAGCGCCAAAACGCCCGATTGCCGGAACGCCAGACGCCGCCGGCGCGGCGCCACGGGTACCGGACGGCGAGTGGAGCCTAGCAAGACTTTGCCCGGCCGCGTACAGCAAATTGTCCCGGCCCCCGGGCGAAACCGGCAGGGTGCGGAACTTGCATGCCCGGAACCGGCGGTATGACGATGCCCTGCACGCCAACTCCGGAATCCCCCCGCGACGGGATCCGGCCTTGCACCCCCGGTGGTCGGACGTGAAGACGCCGCCGGGTTCGGAGGGAGCGTGGCCGCTGCCGGCGCGGGTGACGCCCGCGCGGGTGACGCCGGTGCGGTTGCAGCCGGGGTTTCCGACGCTGCTGGAGACTCGCCCGGAAGATTCTGCCGGGACACGTGGGCCGCTGGTCACCGAGGCCGGCGGGCGTCCACAGGCATCCGCTCCCGATGTGCGCCGGGTCGCAATTGCGGTGTTCGCCGCGCTGCCGGCGGTTGCGCCGGCGCCGCAACCGAAGCGCCTTTCGCGGCGGCGTCAGCGGCAAAAGGCGCGGGGCGATGAAGAGCCGTAGGGCCCGACGGTGGGATGCTGGAGGCCAGGACCGGATTCGAACCGGTGTACACGGCTTTGCAGGCCGCTGCGTAGCCACTCCGCCACCTGGCCGACGCGTTGGGTATAGGGCCGGGTCCGAGGGCGGTCAAGGAACCGCGAGACGTTGCCACTAGGGCGGGCGACGGCCTATAAGGCTTTGGAATCCGCCGCCCGGGGACCCTTCAATGCTCGACTATGCCGCCGCGCGCCGAAACATGGTCGACAGCCAACTGAAGCCGAACCGTGTGCTGGAGCCGCGGGTGGTCGGCGCGATGGCGGCCGTGCCGCGCGAGGCGTTCGTGCCCGAAGGGATTGGCGGCCTGGCCTATATCGACGAAGACCTGAGCATCGGCGGCGGCCGCTACCTGATGGAGCCGATGGTGTTCGGCCGCCTGCTGCAGGCCTGCCGGGTCGACGCCGGCGACCTGGTGCTGGATGTGGGGTGCGGCACCGGATACGCCACCGCGGTGCTGGCGCGGCTGGCCGCAACGGTCGTCGGGCTGGAGGACGATCCGAACCTGCGCGCTCGCGCCACGGCGACGCTGGCGAAACTCGGGGTCGATAATGCGGTGGTCGTCGAAGGAGCCCATGCCCGCGGAAATCCGGGAAATGGGCCGTATGATGTGATCTTTCTGGGCGGCGGCGTGGCCGCGGTCCCGCAATCGCTGCGGGAGCAGTTGCGCCCGACAGGCGGCCGCCTGGCGGCGGTGATCCTGGGCAAGCGGATCGGCAGGGCGACGCTGATCGAGCGCCACGGCGATCTTTTTTCCGAACGGACGCTGTTCGATGCGTCGGTTCCGCTGCTGCCAGGCTTTGCCGCAGAACGTGGGTTTGTGTTTTGAGCCTTGGGGTAAGGTATTGATCCGCGAGCAAGAATGCGCTCTATTTAGTGATTATCCCGGGTGCGAGCCACTAGTACTTGTGGTGGCGTTGCCGTAGGCATGCGCATACGGTGCGTACAGGGCGGGTGACCAAGGGCTAGCCGGTGGCCGAAGAAGACACCCAACATGAGCCGACGATGGAGGAAATCCTTTCCTCCATTCGGCGAATCATATCGGAAGACGACGAGGAAGAGGCCGCCGCCCCCGACGACGCGGAGGAGCAAGCTGCGCCGAAGATGCCGGCCGCCGCGCCCAAGCCCGAGCCGAAGATGGCCGCTGCCGCTCCGGCGCCGAAACCGGAGCCGAAGCCCGAACCGCAACCCGTGAAGGCCGCACCGCCGCCGCCCCCACCTCCACCGCCGCCGGCGGTAGAGGAGCCGCCGGATGACGTCATGGATCTGACCGAAGTGGTCGAGGAGGACGACACGGTTGCTGTATTGAATCGGCAACCGCCCACGGCGCCGGAGCCAGAGCCCGCTCCGGAAGCTGTGGACGACTGGGCGGCGGCGACCGAGGAGCCGCCGGGGGCCGGACTGGTATCGGCCGGAACCGCCAATGATGCGGCGGCCGCATTCGCCTCGCTTTCCGCCGCGGTGACCGGGGCGCACGGCTTGCCGATTGGCAATGGCGCGAATACGATTGAACAGATCGTGCGGGAATTGTTGCGCCCGATGTTGCGGCAGTGGCTGGATCGTAATCTGCGCGGCATCGTTTCCCGCGCAGTCGAGCGCGAGGTTTCAAAACTCGCCGGACGCGGCGAGGACAAATAGTCCACGCCACTGGGTTGGACGGGAGCAGGCAAATGGATTTCGCAAATCACGAAACGGCCCCGAGGTGGAGGCCTGGCGCGCGGCGGCGCTGGCGGTGTTGCTGGGCGTTGCCGCATGTGGGACCGGCGCCGACGATTCGGCGGTGATGATGGCGCCGATGGGGCCGGCGGCCGTCGTCGAGATGAATCAGGCCGCGTTCGTGCCCGCGACCGTCACCGTGCGCGTTGGCGACACGGTCGAGTGGCGCAACGGGACCTACAACACCCACACGGTAACCACCGACCCGGGCATGGTGCGAAACCGCGCCAACGTCAGTGTTCCCGGTGGCGCGCAAGTGTTCAACTCCGGCGACCTGAATCGTGGCCAGAGCTATAGCCGGACGTTTACGGTCGCCGGCGTGTACCGCTATGTCAGCCTGTCGAACGAGAACTCCGGCATGGCGGGGACGGTCATCGTCACCGAATAGAGGCTACGGCCGCAGCCCCGGCTCGCCTTGCCCTTGCGGCGGCTGATCCTCTAGGTTGGCGCCGCCGTGCCGTTCCGGCGCGGTGACTTCGCGGCTTGTTGCATGGCGCTCGACAAACATTTCCGGCCCGCCGAGGTCGAAGAACGGCAATACCGCCGCGAAGAAGAGTCCGGCGCGTTCCGGGCCGGTCGCGTCGACGGCAAGCCGTACACAATCGTCATTCCGCCGCCGAACGTCACCGGTAGCCTGCACATCGGCCATGCGCTGAACAACACGCTGCAGGACATCCTGGTGCGGTTCGAACGCATGCGCGGCCGCGACGTCCTGTGGCAGCCGGGCACCGACCACGCCGGCATCGCGACCCAGATGGTGGTGGAACGGCAGTTGGCGGAATCGGGGATCTCGCTGGACCGGGGCGGCAGCGACGCGCCCGCGGCCAACAGCATCGGCCGGGAGGCGTTCGTCGCCAAGGTCTGGGAATGGAAGGAGGTGTCGGGCGGCACCATCCTGAACCAGCTCCGCCGCCTGGGCGCGACGTGTGACTGGGAACGTGAGCGCTTCACGATGGACGAAGGCCTGTCGGCGGCAGTGCGCCAGGTGTTCGTCAGTCTGTACAAGCAAGGGCTGATTTATCGCGACAAGCGCCTGGTCAACTGGGACACGCGGTTTCACACGGCGATTTCGGACCTGGAGGTCGAGCCGCGCGAAACCAGGGGGTTCATGTGGCACTTCCGCTATCCGCTCGAAGGCGACGAAACGAAGCACATCACTGTCGCGACGACACGGCCGGAAACGATGCTGGGCGACACGGCGGTGGCGGTGCATCCGGAAGACCCGCGCTATCGCGACCTGATCGGGCGCAATGTACTGCTGCCGCTTGCGAACCGGGCGATCCCGATCATCGCCGACGAACACGCGGATCCCGAGGCGGGCACCGGCGCCGTAAAGATCACGCCCGCCCATGACTTCAACGACTTCGAGGTCGGCAAGCGGCATGATCTGCGGTTCATCAACATCTTTGACCGCGATGCGCGGCTGAATGAAAACGCGCCGGAGCCGTATCGGGGCATGGATCGCTTTGACGCGCGCAAGAAGATCGTCGAAGACCTCGATGCGCTTGGAGTATTGGATTCCGTGCACGATCATGTGCTGGCGGTGCCGTATGGCGACCGTTCCGGCACCGTCATCGAGCCGTGGCTGACCGACCAGTGGTACGTGGACGCGCGCACCCTTGCCGGTCCGGCGATCGCCGCCGTCGAACGCGGCGATGTCGCGTTCGTGCCGCGGCAATGGGAAAAGACGTACTTTTCGTGGATGCACAACATCCAGCCGTGGTGCATCTCGCGTCAGCTGTGGTGGGGGCACCGCATCCCGGCCTGGTATGGCCCCGACGGCCACGTGTTTGTCGAGTTGGACGAAGACGCGGCGCTGAACGCGGCCAAGATTCACTACGGCAAGGAAGTGTCGCTACAGCAGGAAACCGACGTTCTGGATACCTGGTTTTCCAGCGCACTGTGGCCGTTTTCGACATTGGGCTGGCCCGAGGCCACGCCCGAGGTCTCCCGCTACTATCCGACCGACGTGCTGGTGACCAGTTTCGACATCATCTTCTTTTGGGTCGCCCGCATGATGATGATGGGGCTGCACTTCCTGGAGGAGGCGCCGTTCCGCACCGTCTATATCCATCCGCTGGTCCGCGACGAAAAGGGCCAGAAGATGTCAAAGTCGAAGGGTAACGTGATCGACCCGCTGGAATTCGCCGACGAATACGGCGCCGATGCGTTGCGGTTTACGTTGACCGCGCTTGCGGCCCAGGGCCGCGAGATCAAACTGTCGGCGCAACGGGTCGAGGGATACCGCAACTTCACCACCAAACTGTGGAACGCGGCGCGTTTCGCCGAGATGAACCGGTGCGTGCCGGTCGACGGCTTCGAACCGGGAACCGTGCGCCAGGTCGTCAACCGCTGGATCGTCGGCGCGACGGCGGCGGCGGCCGCAGAGGTGACCCTAGCGCTCGAATCGTTGCGATTCAACGACGCCGCCTCGGCGATCTACCAGTTCACCTGGGGAACCTATTGCGACTGGTACCTGGAATTCATCAAGCCGCTGTTGCTGGGCGACGACGAAGTCGCCAAAGAGGAAACCCGGGCGACGGCGGCCTGGGTTTTGTCACAGATCCTGCACCTGTTGCATCCGATTGCGCCGTTCGTGACCGAGGAAATCTGGGAGCGCATCAACGGCGCCGGCGCCGGACTGTTGATCACCGCGCCCTGGCCGCTGCTTTCCACCGAAGCGATCGATCGCGACGTCGCCGCCGAAATGGATTGGGTGGTGCGGCTGGTCAGCTTGATTCGCGCCGTGCGTTCCGAGGTCAACGTGCCGGCGGCGGCAAAGATTCCGATGGTGCTGCGCGGCGCGAACGACACCTCGGCGCGGCGGCTGCGGGACCACGCGGAGGAAATCCATCGCCTGGCGCGGCTGGAGACAGCGGCGGTGGAGCCGGGTGACGCCCGCGTGCCGGAAGGGTCGGCGCAGATCGTGCTGGACGAGGCGGTGATCGTGTTGCCGTTGTCCGGGGTTATCGATCTGGAGACCGAAAAAGCCCGGCTGCAAAAGGAAGTGGACCGGGTTTCGAACGAGATTGCCGGCATCGACCGGAAACTGGAAAACGCAGAGTTTGTCGCCCGCGCGCCCGAGCACGTGGTACAGGAGCAGCACGAGCGCCGCGCGGCGTCCGAAGGGACTCTGGCGCATCTGCGCGAGGCGCTGCAACGGCTGGAGTAAGGGGAAGCACGATGAGCGATTTGCGAATCATTCTGGTGCCGCGGTTCGGCACGACCGCCGGGGACGATTGGTACGGGTGGCTGGAAAAGAAGCTGCGCGCCCGCAAGAAGTTTCCGCTGGGGGAATGGGTGTTCTGCGATCTGCAACCGAAGCCCGATGCACCGACGCTGGCCGCCTGCAACAAACATCTGGGCAAGCTGCTGGGCGACGACCCGGCGGCGCTGGCCGATACGCTGGTGATCGGTCACAGCCTGGGGGCGCAGATCGCGCTGCGAACGCTTGCGGCGATGAAGGGCGATGCCAAGGTGCGGGGGTTGCTGTGCGCCGCCGGTTGGCTGGCGCTGGATCATCCGCCGCGCACGTTGTCCGAATGGATCGAGACGCGGATGGACGAAAAGGCGGCGGCGGCGCATGCCGGCGCAATCGTGAATGTGATCTCGACCAACGACCCGAACCAGATGAACGCGGACGCCACCGCAAAGGTTTGGCGGGACGGGGCGTTGGGCGCCGACGTGGTATTCTCTTCGACTCCGGGGCATGTCTCCGGCCGCGAGGAGCCGGAGGTGCTGGACGCGGTTTTGAAACACTTCGGGTAACCATTCGAGGCCAACGGAAGGGCTTCTGCGTTTGCTGGACGCTCCTGGTCCTTCTGATGTTGCCGGGGGCGGCGTCGGCACAGGAAGAGCTGGTCGACACCGGCTGGACCGCCGACTCCGGCTGTTTCTTGCGCGACGTATACTTCTATGCCGACGGTGACGCCGAGATCGGCTTCGGCTCAAGCGAATTCGATTTCGGGTACTGGTACTACGATGAAGGCGTCGTGATGATCGACTTCGAGTTTTATTTCGATACGTTCCTGGGCATCTATGACGGCACGACCATCCGCATTGCCCACGCCTATACGTTAAGCGACGAACCGGAGCCGCACATCGAGCTATGCGTGCTGTACCGCGACCAGGGATAGTCAGTCGCGGAGCAGCAACGGGTTGAACCGCGTGTCGCGGTCGAACGGGTCCACGCCCTCGGCCCGTTTCAGGCTTCCGACAATCGCATAGGTCAGCGGCGTCGCCGCCGCCTCGTATG
>JAQBXG010000064.1 GCA_027625125.1 Pseudomonadota bacterium | reverse complement strand
AGGGTCCCCGTCCGAACTCGTAGACACGCCTGTTTGACATCGACCACCGCGAGGATGTGGGACGCGTCACCACGGACGGATTTTATCACGGAATATCAACAGGTTAAGAGTTTGTTTCGCACAATTTGCGCCACGATTCGCCAACAGCGGCGGGGTCCGCAACTCCCCCCTCGGTCCCGGTTTTCCAGTTATCCCCGGCATCCACAGGGTGCGTGGAGGCGCGGTTCAATCCGCCGAGGATTTGCTCTACGTTGTCGCCCGGGCGCCGGTCGGCGTCCGCCGCCACGAGGACACGACCGTGCAATATGTGAGTACGCGGGGCCAGGCCCCGGCGCTGGATTTCGCCGGTGTGCTGCTTGCCGGTCTCGCCGACGACGGCGGGCTGTACGTGCCCGAATCGTGGCCGGCGATTTCGCCCGCCGAGATCGCGGCGTTTGCGGGCCGCCCGTATACCGAAGTCGCGTGCGACCTGATGGCGCGCTTCACGGCCCCGGCGATTCCGGCATCCGAACTCGCGCCGCTGGTCGCCGACGCCTACGCCGGCTTCGACCATGCGGCGGTGGCGCCATTGCGCCAGCTTTCCCCGGACGAATGGATTCTCGAACTGTTTCGCGGCCCGACGCTGTCGTTCAAGGACTACGCGCTCCAGGTGGTCGGCCGGCTGTTCGACCACGTGCTGCAACGGGCGGGGCTGCATATGACCGTCGTCGGCGCCACTTCCGGCGATACCGGCTCGGCGGCGATCGAGGCGGTGCGCGACCGTTCGTCGATCACCGCGTTCATCCTGCACCCCAAAGGCCGGGTCACATCGGTCCAGCGGCGGCAGATGACCACCGTCGATTCGCCGAACATCCACAACATTGCGATCGAGGGCACCTTCGACGACTGCCAGGCGCTGGTAAAAAAAATGTTCGGCGATGCGCCGTTCCGCATTCGCAACCGCCTGACTGCGGTCAATTCGATCAATTGGGCGCGGGTCATGGCCCAGGTCGTCTATTATTTTACCACCGCGGCGGCGCTCGGCGCACCCGCTCGCGTGCCGGTATTCTCGGTGCCGACCGGCAACTTCGGCGACGCCTTCGCCGGCCACGTCGCCCGGCGCATGGGCCTCGCCATACCGCGCCTGGTGATCGCCACCAACCGCAACGATATTCTGGTGCGGCTGCTGCAGACCGGCGAATATCGAAAGGGCGATGTGCATGCGACGATCAGCCCCAGCATCGACATCCAGGTTTCGTCCAATTTCGAACGCCTGTTGTTCGAACTGGCCGGGGGCGACGCGGCAAAGGTGACGGCGCGGATGCAATCGCTGGAACGGGACGGGGTGTTCGCGGTCGGTGATCGGGCGCTGGCGGTGATGCGGGGCGAATTCTCGGGCCGCGCCGTCTCCGAAGACGAGACTTTGGCCTGCATGCGGGCGGTGTGGAACGAAAACGGCGACGTCATCGATCCCCACACCGCGGTCGGCGTCGTCGCCGGCCGGGCGATGCGCGATGGTTTTGGCGGCCCGCTGGTTCACCTGTCCACGGCCCACCCGGCCAAGTTCCCCGATGCGGTCGAGGACGCGACCGGCGCGAAGCCGCAGATTCCGCCCCGGCTCGCGCGGCTGCTGGATCTGCCCGAGCGCTACGACACGCTGCCCGCCGATCTCGCCGCGGTCCAGGCGTATGTCGACCAGCGGGCGATCTCCTGAAGGAGCGACGAATGAACGTCCAGGTCACGCGCCTTCCCGGCGGACTCACCGTCGCCACCGATCCGATGCCGGGATTCGAAACCGCGTCGGTCGGCGTCTGGGTCGCTGCCGGCGCGCGCAACGAATCCCTCGATCTCAACGGCGTCTCGCACCTGCTCGAACATATGGCGTTCAAGGGCACCAAACGCCGCACCGCGCAGGCCATCGCCGAGGAAATCGAAGCGGTCGGCGGCCACTTGAACGCCTATACGTCGCGCGAACTAACCGCCTACTACGCGCGGGTGCTGAAAGACGACGTGCCACTCGCGATTGATCTGCTCGCCGACATCCTGCAACACTCGTCGTTCGACGAATCCGAACTCGCCCGCGAGCGCGACGTCGTCGTCCAGGAAATCGGCGAGGCCCACGACACCCCCGATGATGTCGTGTTCGATCTGTTGCAGGAAGTCGCGTTCCCGGATCAACCTCTGGGCCGCACGGTTCTCGGCACGCCGGAGCGCGTCTCCGGCTTCCGGCGCGAGCAACTGTCCGGCTACCTCGCCGACCACTACGCGGCGTCGCGCATGGTCATCGCCGCCGCCGGGGCGGTCGACCACGACGCCCTGTGCGAACTGGCCGCCGCCGCGTTCGCCGATCTGGCGCCCGACTCTGTCCACGACCGCGTTCCGGCGCGCTATCGCGGCGGTGAGGTGCGCGAAGAACGCGATCTCGAACAGGTGCATCTGACCGTGGGATTTCCGTCGCTGGCCTACGACGATCCCGACTACACCGCGGCCCAGGTGTTCTCGACGGTGCTGGGCGGCGGCATGTCGTCGCGGCTGTTCCAGGAAGTTCGCGAAAAGCGCGGCCTCGCGTATTCGATTTTCGCGTTTTCGCAGTCGTACCAGGACGTGGGCCTGTTCGGCATCTACGCCGGCACCAGCCCGCAACAGGTCGATGAACTGCTGGACGTGGCCGGCGACCAGCTCGCCGCGGTTTGCGAAGGCATCGACGACATCGAGGCGGCCCGCGCCCGCGCCCAGCACAAGGCGGCGATCCTGATGTCCCTCGAAAGCTCGTCGGCGCGCGCCGAGCAGCTGGCGCGCCAGTTGCTGATCTATGGCCGCCCGATTCCGCCGTCCGAACTCGCGGCGCGGATCGACGCGGTCGACACCACGGCGCTGTCACGGGTGGCGCGGCGCATTACCGCGGCAACGCCGTCGTTCGCGCTGGTCGGCCCCGGGGCGCGGTCCGGCGCGTACGACCGCCTGGCGGCGCGTTTCGGCCGATGATCGCGATCATCGAGCGCCTGTCGCGCCCGGCGCCGTACCGGCGCTATAACGGCGAAAGCATCTATCTGCGGCCGCCAGAATCCGGCGACTGGCTGGAGTGGGCGGAGCTGCGCGCCGAATCGCGGGCGTTCCTGGAGCCGTGGGAGCCGACCTGGGCCGAAGACGCGTTGACCCGCGAATCCTACCGCCGCCGCCTGCAACGCTACCTGCGCGATGCGCGCGAGGAAGAAGGCTACGCGTTCTTTCTGTTTCGCAGCAGCGATCATGCGCTGTTGGGCGGCATCAACGTCTCCGGCGTCGCCCGCGGCATCCGCATGTCGTGCGCGGTCGGCTACTGGATCGGCCGGCGCTACGCCCGCCACGGCTACATGACCCAGGCGGTGCGGATCATTCTCGACTTTGCGTTCAACGAACTGCATCTGCACCGGGTCGAGGCCGGCTGCGTGCCGGGCAACGTCGCGTCCGCCGGGTTGTTGCGAAACGTCGGCTTTGCCGAAGAGGGCTACGCCCGCAAATACCTGAACATCAACGGCGAATGGCACGACCACCTGCTGTTCGCGATGCTCGCCTCCGACCCGCGCCGCTAGACTCCGCTCAGGCGCTGCCGGCTTCCCCGGACAGCACCGAAATATCCAGGCCGATCTTCTTCATCGCCCGGTCCCACTTCCCGTTCACATCGTCGCCGAACAACAGCTCCTCGTCGGCGTCGACGTGCAGCCATCCGTTCGCCTGGATTTCGGCTTCCAGCTGCCCCGGCGCCCATCCGGCATAGCCCAACGCCAACAGGCTGTGGCGCGGGCCGTGGCCCTCGGCGATCGCCGACAGCACGTCGACCGACGCGGTCAAGCCCACATCCTCGTCGACGACCAGCGTCGCCTCCCGCGCATAGTCGCCGGAATGCAGCACGAACCCGCGGCTTTCCTCGACCGGTCCGCCGAAATGGACGCGGATTTCGCCCCCGTCGGCGGGCGGCTCCAGACCCAATTGGCGCAGCAGCTCGGCAAAGCTGATGTCGTCGCTCAGGCGGTTGACCACCAGCCCCAGCGCCCCGGCGTCCGAATGGGCGCACAGATACACCAGACTGCGCGCAAATCTGGGGTCGCCCATCGTCGGCATCGCGACCAGCAGGTTTCCGGTCAGGTATCCTTCGGTTACACGGCGCATCTCGCTTTGCCTCGCTTCGCCTTGCTTTGCTTCGCTTCGCCTTGCCTTGCTTCGCTTCGCTTCGAGGTAGCAACAACGTGACCATGGTACGGTCCCGCACCCCCATATATTGGGAGCACGCCATGCAACGGCAACCACCCACACCAGTCAGCCGATCCGCCGCCGCATTCGCGCTGCTGTTGGCGGCGCTGCTGCCGGCGGCGGTCGCGTGGGCCGCGGCCGGCGATTGGGTCGACGGTCCGCACAGCCGGGCACGCCTGGTCGCCGCCGCGCCGTCGGTCGATGGCCGCACGGTCATTTCGGCCGGCGTACATCTCGCGCTCGAGCCGGGGTGGGAAACGTACTGGCGCTCGCCCGGCGACGCCGGCGTTCCGCCGACCTTCGACTGGCGCGGATCGGTCAACGTCATGGGCGCAACGGTGTCCTGGCCGACGCCACAGAAGTTCACGACATTCGGCATGACCACCTGGGGCTACCTCGACGAGGTCGTCTTTCCGGTCGAACTCGCGGTCGCCGATCCGGCGCAGCCGGTACGCATCGATCTCGCGCTCACCTACGCGGTCTGCATGAACATCTGCATTCCGGTCAGCGCCACCCTCACCCTCGATCTCCCCGCCGCCGGCGGCGGCAGCGGCGAAGCGGCGGCGGCGTTGATCGAGCGGTTCCGCGCCCGGGTCCCGGCCCCGGCGACCTTTGCCGGCATGTCCGTCGAGCGGGCGACGCTGACCAATGGCGCCGTCCCGACGCTCGAGATTCTGGTGCGCGCGAACGAACCGCTGCGCGAACCCGACGTCATCCTCGAATCCGGGCCGGGCCTGTCGTTCGGGCCGCCGTCGGTGCGTCTGGTGGCCGGCGGCCGCCGCGCGATCCTGCTGGTCGCGGTCACCGGCGACGAAGTCGCCCGCGCGGGCCTGGTCGCCAATCCGCTGACCGTCACGCTGGTCGACGGCGAACGGGCGATCGAACGCACGCTCGACATCGACATCGCCGACTGACTCCTGAAATACTGGGCCGGGTATGCTATCTGGCAGGGGCGGCGCGGGGCGTTCGCGCGCCACGGCAAATGTGGGAGCAACGAAATGATCGGCATCGGCGACAGGATTCCAGAAGCGACAGTGTACCGGCTCGGCCCGAACGGGCCGCAACCGATCAGCGCGCGGGAAATCTTCGCGGGCAACAAGGTCGCGTTGTTCGCGGTTCCCGGCGCCTACACGCCCACCTGCCACAACGAACATTTGCCCGGCTATCTGCAAAATGCCAATGCGTTGCAGGAAAAAGGCATCGAACGCATCGTCTGCGTCGCCGTCAACGACCCGTTTGTGATGGATGCGTGGGGGCGCGCACTCGGGGTCGGCGACCGGGTGCTGCTCATCGCCGACGGCAATGCCGCGCTCACCACCGCGATGGGGCTGGAAATCGATCTCGCCGTTGCGGGCCTCGGTGTCCGTTCCCGGCGCTATTCGGCGATTGTCGACGATGGTGTGGTCACCGAACTCAATATCGAGGATGATCCGGGGGCGCATACGATCTGTTCGGCGGCCCATATGCTGGGGCAACTCTAGGAGTCCGCAATGGCGCAACCCGATCTTGTCTATCTCGCCGACGCACCTGATCTAGTCCCGGCGCTGGCCCAGGCGTTCGCCGCCGAATGGCCCGAATACTACGGTCCGGGCGGGCCGGGGGACGCGGCCGCAAACCTGACCGACTCCTGCAATCGCGACCGGCTGCCGATCGCCGTCGCCGCCGTCGTCGACGGCCGCGCCGTCGGCACCGCGGCGCTGAAGGAATCGTCGATGGCCAGCCACCCGCACCTGCGGCCGTGGCTCGCCGCCATCTGGGTCGACCCGGCCCAGCGCGGCACCGGCATCGGCGGCGCGCTGGTTGCGCGCATCGAGCGCGAGGCGATCCGCCTCGGGTTCTCGCAAATCCACTGCGGGTCCGAGCCGGAGTCGAAAATGCTGTTGCGGCGCGGCTGGAAGATCATTTCCGGCGGTGCGCCGACCCTGCGCGATCCCGTCGCGATTTTCCGCAAGGAACTCGACGGCCAGTTCGAATAGCGCGATCCGGATCGCTACGCCGCCGCGCGTGCGGCGGCGCCGGCCAGTGCGTCGGCGCGTTCGTTCTCCGGGTGGCCGTTGTGGCCGCGAATCCAGTGCCAGCTCACGTCATGGCCGGCGACCGCCGCCTCCAACCGCTGCCACAAATCGACATTGGCCACCGGCTTTTTCGCCGCCGTGCGCCAGCCGTTCTTCTTCCAGCGCGCGATCCATTCGGTGATGCCGTTCTTCACATAGGTCGAATCGGCATGCACGCGAACGCGGCTGCCCGCCGCCACGGATTCCAGCGCAACAATCGCCGCCATCAACTCCATGCGGTTGTTGGTCGTCGCCGCCTCGCCGCCGGACAATTCGCGTTCCTTGCCGCCGGCGCGCAACAGCACGCCCCAGCCGCCGGGGCCGGGATTGCCCAGACAGGCGCCGTCGGTAAAGGCGTCGATCTCGTCGCCGTTCATGCCAGCCCGAACGCCTCCGGCCCCGACACGCTCTGATGAAAGCGCAGCTTGAGTACGTACTCCATCGGGTCCTTCGGTTTGACCATTGCTCCCTCGACCTGATTCAACCAGTCGTACAGCCGCGTCAACAGGAACCGCACCGCCGCGCCGCGCGCCAGCAACGGCAGACTCGCCAGTTCGGCGTCGGAAAACGGCCGCACCTCGCGATAGGCCTGCAACATCTGCCACGCCTTGGTGATATTGAACGACGCATCCGGCTCAAAGCACCATGCGTTCAGACAGATCGCCACGTCATAGGCGAAACAATCGTTGCAGGCGAAATAGAAGTCGATGATGCCGCTCAAGCGGTCGCCGTCGAAGAACACGTTGTCGGGGAACAGGTCGGCGTGGATGACCCCGGCCGGAAGCCCCTCCGGCCAATGGCGCTCCAGATGTCCAAGCTCGCCGCCGATCTCCGCCGCCAGCCCGGGGGCAACGTCGTCGGCGCGCTCCCCACAGCGCCCGAACAACTCCCGCCACCCGGCCAGCCCCAGGTCGTTCTTGCGCCGCCGCTGGTATCCGCCTCCGGCCAGATGCATGCGCGCCATCGCCCCGCCCAGCTCGCGGCAATGGGCCGGATCAGGCCGGCGCGGCCAGCGGCCCTCCAGAAACGTGACGATCGCCGCGGCTTTGCCGCCGATCTCGACCAAGGCGCTGCCGTCGCGGCGATGGACCGGGGTCGGGCAGGGGACCCCGGCAGCGGCCAGATGGTCCATCAGCCCCAGAAAGAACGGCAGATCGGCGCGCGACACGCGCTTTTCATAGATCGTCAGAATAAACGCGCCGCGGGTCGTCGTCAGCCGATAGTTCGAATTCTCGACCCCTTCGGCGATCCCTGTGTGGGATACCAGTTCGCCCAGATCGAATCCGGACAGCAGCTCCGCAAGCTGTGCGTCCGTCACCGGTGTATAGACCGCCACCGGCTCAGGCGTCCGCCAACACGCGCGGCAGCCGGAAATGCACGTCCTCGGTCGTCACCGTGATTTCCTCCACGGTCGCCGCGAATCGTTCGCCGAACGCCGCCACCACATCGGCCACCAGCCACTCCGGGGCCGAAGCGCCGGCAGTCACGCCGACCGTGGCGATGCCAGCAAACGAATCCAGGTCCAGTTCGTCGCGACTGCCGACCAGCATCGACCGCGCGCACCCGGCGCGCTGCGCCACCTCCACCAGCCGCACCGAGTTCGACGAATTCGGCGAGCCGATGACGACAATCGCGTCGCAGCGCGGGGCGATCGCCTTCACCGCCGCCTGGCGGTTGGTGGTCGCATAGCAGATGTCGTCGTTGTGCGGTTCGCGAATGTCCGGAAACCGCCGTCGCAGCACGTCGATGATTTCGCGGGTGTCGTCCACCGCCAAAGTCGTCTGGGTGGCATACGCCAGCCGCGAAGGATCGCGGGGCGCGAACGCCTCGGCGTCGGCCACGGTCTCGACCAGATGCATCTCCCCTTCGGGCACCTGCCCCAGCGTGCCGGCGACCTCCGGGTGCCCGGCATGGCCGATCAACACGATTTCGCGGCCCTCGGCGGCGTGGCGCTCGGCGCCGCGGTGGACCTTGCTGACCAGCGGACAGGTCGCGTCCAGGTATTCCAGCCCGCGGCGCTCCGCCGCCGCCGGCACCGATTTCGGCACCCCGTGGGCCGAAAACACGACTCGCGCCCCTGGCGGCATCGCGTCCAGCTCGTCGACAAAGATTGCCCCGCGCGATTCCAGTTCCTCGACCACGGCGCGGTTGTGAACGATTTCGTGGCGGACGTAGACCGGCGCGCCGAATCGCTCCAGCGCCCGTTCGACGATCTGGATGGCGCGGTCCACTCCGGCGCAAAACCCGCGCGGTCTGGCCAGCAGGATGGTCAAGGGCGGCTGGTTCATGGGTTCCGGCGATTGCACGGGCGAAGTCCGCTGTTCGGCGCCGCGCCTTGTTCGGGTTGCCGCCGTCGAGTACTGTCCGGCGCCGGCCCAATCTAGACGAAACGGCCTGCGGCGGCCAAGGGTTGCGTCGGAACCGGCCTCTGTTGCGGCTGCTGGCGGCACGGCCTCTGGTGCCACGGCCTGTGGTGAAACGCTTCGATGTTGCAACGTCCCGGAATCCCGAACGGTTTCGCCCGCACCGTGGCCCTGTCGGCGCTGCTTGTGCTGGCCGCCTGCGAAAGCTTCACCGACGGCACCTATCTCAGCTGCCCACGCGCCGTATTCCTCGGCGGCGCCGAAACGGTCACCGTGTATGCGCCGGGCGGCGGACGCGGCGTCGTCGATATCACCGTCGAGGCGGCGCTCGACAACCTGGCCGCCGGCTGCCGCTAC
>JAQBXG010000063.1 GCA_027625125.1 Pseudomonadota bacterium | reverse complement strand
CACCGCCACCCGGGCGGGTTGATGCACCGGCCGCGGCCGGTAGAATGCCCCACGTTCACCCGCGAGGATTCCGATGCGCGCTGCCGTCACCTTTCTGCTCTGGCTGGGTTGCTGCACGGCCGCCGCCGCCCAGGAGGCGGCGGCGCCGATTGTCGGTCGGGCCACGGTCATTGACACAGATGTGATCGTCGTCGATGGCGAGCGCCTGTTTCTGTTCGGGATCGAGGCGTTTGAGCAAGAGCAGGTCTGTTTCCTGAATGGCCGCCCCTGGGACTGCGGGTCCATCGCCTACCGCGAATTGGAGATCATCGTCGCCGAAGGCGAGGCGACCTGTCTCCGTCGCGAAGACCCGGATCGCCGCCGCAACCGCTTTCCATGGGCCACGTGCACGATCAACGGGAGCGACATTGCCGCCGAAATGGCGCGCCGCGGCATGGCCCTGGCCCAGCGCGAGCAGACCGAGGACTACGTCGCCGACGAAGAGGCGGCGGCGGCGGCCGAGGCCGGCATCTGGAAAGGTATCTTTGTCGCCCCCTGGACCTACCGCGACAACCTGCGGGGCCTGTAACGGCGGGCCAAGGCCGGAATCCGCCGCCGGGAGCGTACACGGCGCTTGATTCACTTTCCCTATCACGCCTATCGTGGCCGCTGGTTTTCAAGCGGGGCTGTCACAGCCGCCGTCCACGAAACTACTGGGTGGGCACATGAGCACGACTGAACTCGCGTCCGGCGGAGAGTCCGCCGGGCCAAAACTGATTGTTTCGCCGTTCGAGATCCGGGACTACGTGCTTCTGTTGAAGTGGCTCGTGCTTGCCGGGGTCGCCGCCGTGGCGTTTGTCGCCGTGTGGCAGTTCGGACTTCTCGCCGAAATGCTGCGCAGCGATCGCAGCTACATTTCCCTTGCGATCACGCTGCTGTTCTTCGGGACCTCGATTCACTGCGCCGTCGGCGTGGTTGCGGTCTCGAAGGAACTGAACGCCGCGCGTCGCGTGCAGCGTGCGATCCGGGCCAACCCGACGCATTTCCAGGCGACCGAGTCCGGCGTCACGGTTGCGGGCACGCCGCTGATGGGTGGGATCGTCACCGAACACATCCGCAACCTGATCCTGAAGTCGCGCGGGCACGACGGCCACATTGACCAGAACATTCTGATGGCCGCGTTCTCCGGCTTGCTGCGCGGACGCCTGCAGGTCGGCTGGTTTATCGCCGACTCGATGTTCAAGCTTGGGCTGCTCGGCACGCTGATCGGGTTCATCCTGATGCTGTCGCCGATCAACGCAATCAAGACCTTCGACCCGCTGACGATGAAGGCGGCGATGTCGACGATGTCCTCGGGCATGGCGGTGGCGCTGTACACGACGCTGGCCGGGCTGGTCGGCGGGATGATCCTCAAGCTGCAGTATTACTTCCTTGAAATCGGCACCACCGAGCTACACAGCATCGCCACGCAAACGACCGAGGTGTACGTGATCCCGGCGCTGCGGGAGGAATAGATCGATGCAGCCCAACGGGTTCTTTGCCGAGCACGAACAGTTCGATGTCTTTACGGACTTGTTGTTCAACGCGCTGTTGGGGTTCGTGTTCATGTTCCTGATCGCGTTCATGCTGATCAATCCGATTTCGGATACCGGCAAGGTGGACCCGAAGGCCGAGGTGCTGATTACCGTGACGTGGCCCGACCAGCACCCCGACGATATCGACCTGTATGTCGAAGACCCTAACGGCGGCGTCGTCTGGTACCACGTCAAGGAATCGGGCCTGATGCACCTCGATCGCGACGACCGCGGCAACTACCGCGACACGATCACCGTCGACGGACAAAAGATTCAGAACCCGCTCAACCAGGAAACGGTCACGGTGCGCGGCATCATTCCAGGCGAATTCGTCGTGAACGTGCATCACTATCTGGCCAACAGCACCGAAGACGTGCCGGTAGAGGTCAAGGTCGAAAAACTGAACCCGGAAGTCACGCTGGTGTTCTATACGACCCTCCAACTTGATCATAAGGGCCAGGAACTTACGGCAGTGCGGTTCACAATGGACAACGAGGGCGGCATCTCCGACGTCAACCGCCGGCCGAAGACCCTCGTCCGCGCCAGAAAGGGAGCGTAACCCCGATGACCCTGGGATTTATCGGGACTCTGACCGCGTATGTCATCATCGCGGTCCTGCTGCTCAGCTTCAATATAGGGCCGCGTTGGGCCTGGTGGGTCAAAGGCACGGGAATCATCGTCACGTCGGCGTTCTTCGTCGTCTCGTACTATTCGATCATCGAATTGATGGGTTGGCCGGTCGAGGCGCGCATGCCGCCGAAGTTCCAGTTGCTGTGGGCGCGCATCAACGAACCGGACAAGTTGATGAACACGCCCGGAGCGATCTACCTGTGGGCCGAGGCGCTGGACGAAGCCAACATCCCCGTCGGCATCCCGCGCGCCTACAAGCTTCCCTACACCGAACCGCTGGACAACGGTGTCCAGAACGCGATGGAAATGATCTCGATGGGTCAGGAAGTCGGTGGAACGGCGCAGGACTACAACGAAGACGAAGACGCCGGCGACGACCAGCAGGGCATGGATCCCGAACTGGCGCGTGAGCTTGAAAACCTGGGGGAGGGCGGATACACCGACCCCGACGAGCTTCGCATCGACGACATGGTTCTGACGTTCCAGGAACTGGAGGAAGTGCAACTGCCCGGCAAGTAATTCGGCGGCGGCTGACCTCGCGGGCCGGCCGCCGTCGCCCCGGCCGGGGATCGCCGGGCCCGGATGTCGCCCGGCTTGGAAATGACCGGCTTGGAAATAACAATGCCGGCCATAGCTTGACTGGGCGGCTGGCCAGAGTACTCAGAGTACGCCGGATTGTGCGATTCGGGCGGCGGTTGGCGTCGGAGAAACAACAGGCCGGGAGCCGTATCGGTCCAGGAGCAGGGCGGAAACCGCAACAGGGCCAGTTCCGCCCGGTGGTGGTGGGCCGCAATCCATAGACAAGAACCAAGGGCGACTCCCGCACCGGGAGCAATCGCCGGCGAATTCCAACGGAGGAGTTTCGATGACCAACGGGATCAGACGATCAATCATCAAGGCCGCGGCGCTGCTGCCGGCCGCGGCGCTGGCGCTGGGCTTCGGCGCGGCGGGCGCACAGGACCTGCCGGTCGTGAAGGTCGGCGTGCTGGCGACCGGCACCGTCAACTGGGAAATGGACACGATCAAGCGGTACGGCTTCGACACCGCAAACGGCATCAACCTCGAAATCATCGGCTACGCGGGTAACGAAGCCAGCGACATCGCGCTGATGGGCGACGAGGTGCAGTTCATCGTCAGTGACTTTTTCGCGGTGTCGTCGGCGCGCGCCCAGGGCCGCGACCTGACGTACGTGCCGCACTCACTGACAGTGGGCGGCGTAATGGTCCGCAACGACGGCGGCATCAACTCCGCCGCCGACCTCGCCGGCAAGACCATCGCGGTCGCCGGCGGCCCGGTCGACAAGAGCTATCTGCTGCTCCGCGCCTACAGCATCGCCAACCTCGGCATGGATATCGCCGAAGCGGCGAACGTGCAGTTTGCGCCGGTGCCCCAGGCCAACCTGATGCTGCAAAACGGCGACGCCGCGGCGTCGATGAATTTCTGGCACTGGAACGCGCGCCTGCTGGCCGAGCCGGACAAATACCACGAGTTGATCGGCACGGACGACATCCTCGTCGAACTCGGCGTGTCGGCAAAGGTTCCGCTTCTCGGTTGGGTGTTCAAGGAAGGCTGGGCCGAGTCCAACATGGATGCGGCCATCGGCTTCCTGAAAGCATCGTTGGCCGCGAAGCAGATGCTGCTCGTGTCCGACACGGCCTGGGACGAACTCCGTGAACGGATGCGTGTCGGTGACGACACGGCGCGGTTCGAATCCCTGAAGACCCAATACCGGCGCGGTATTGTCACGTCCTACAACCAGGCGGACATCGACGCCGCGGCGGCGGCCTTCGCGATCATGGCCAAGCTCGGCGGCGAAGATCTCGTCGGCGCCTCGCCGACCCTGGACCCGAAAACCTTCTGGGACGGATTCGCGTTCTAGGAACAACCGGCCGAAGAACGGCGCATGACGATCGGCGTTGGGACGAGGGGGCGCGCAGCGCACCCCCTCGCCTCCAATCTGGGGCTTTCCGGGCCCTGGAGCAGGGTGCTGTCACTGGTCGCGCTGGTCGTGTTGTGGAAGATCGGCTCCGGCTACGCGAACCCGCTTGTATTGCCGGCGCCCGAAATCGTCGCCGCCGACTGGTGGAAGATTCTGTGGTCGGGCGACCTTGGCCGCAACGTCGGCGTCACCCTGTACCGCGCCGCAATATCGTTCTTCATCGCGATGGCGTTGGGTTCGGCGATCGGCCTGGTTCTCGGCCGCATGCCGCGCATGAACCATTTTTTCGATGGCTGGGTGCTGCTCGGCCTGAACATGCCGGCGCTGGTCGTCGGCATCCTTTGCTATATCTGGTTCGGCCTGACCGATCTCGCGCTGATCCTGGCCGTGGTCCTGAACAAGGTGCCGCTGGTGGCGATCACGGTGCGCGAGGGTGCGCAGGCGGTTCAGCCGGAACTGCTCCAGGTCGGACAGGCGTTTCGGCTTTCACGCATCAAGATGCTGCGCCGGGTGCTGTTGCCGCAGATGTACCCGTATTTCATGGCGTCGGCGCGATCAGGCCTCGCGCTGATCTGGAAGATCGTGCTGGTGTTCGAACTGCTCGGGCGCTCCGACGGGGTCGGCTTCCAGCTCGCGGTCAATTTCCAGTTGTTCTACGTTCACCGCGTTCTCGCTTATGCTCTCAGCTTTATCGGTGTCGTCATGCTGATCGAGGCCGTGATCATCCGGCCGATGGAGCGCCGCGCCACACGCTGGCGCCTGTGAACGTCCTCGAAGTCGATGTCGAAGAAAAGCGTTTCCCGTCGCCCGCCCGCGGCGGCGGAACCCATACCGCCATTGCAAAGCTGCAATTCGCGGTGCCAAAGGGAGAATTCACCTGCATTCTTGGTCCTTCCGGGTCCGGCAAGACGACGCTGCTGCAATTGATCAGCGGCCTCGACGAGCATTTCGATGGCGTAATTCGCGTCGCTGGCGTCGCCCCGCGGGATGCGCCGCCGATGGGCTATATGTTCCAGTCGCCGCGGCTGATGCCGTGGATGACGGTCCTCGACAACGTCATGCTGTTCGCCTCCGCGGAGGCAAAGGCGCGCGGGGCGCCACGGGCCATCCTCGAACGCATGGAGCTGGGGTCGTTCCTCGATACCTACCCCAACCGCCTGTCGGGCGGCATGCAGCGGCGCGTCGCCCTCGCGCGCGCGTTCGTCAACAATCCGCCGCTCCTATTGCTCGACGAGCCGTTTATCTCGCTCGACATTCCGGTTGCGTTGCGCCTCCGCGAACTCTTGCTGAACCAGTGGGCCGACCACGCTTCGACGATCCTGTTCGTCACCCACGATCTTCGCGAGGCGATCCATCTCGGCGACCGGATTCTGTTCATGTCGTCCAGTCCAGGCCGCATTGTGCTGGATCACAAAATAAAGCTGCCGCGGCCGCGCACGGCCGAAGGCGCCGAGGTTGACGAATACCGCCAGCATCTGCTGGAACAGCATCCGGCATTACTGGACGGCATTCGCGAGATGGAAGCACAGGCCGCCGTCGGCACCGACGCGCGCACCACGGCGACCCGCTAGCGAACCGCAGGAGGAAACGATGCACCCGATGAAACCGAACGCACCGGCGCTCCGCGTTGTCGAAGCGGCCAAGTCCTATGGCCCGGTCCGCGCCCTCGACGGTGTGTCGCTTGCCATCCAGCACCGAGAATTCGTGGCGCTCCTTGGCCCAAACGGCGCCGGCAAGACGACGCTGTTCCAGATATTGACCGGCTTGTTCGTGCCCGATTCCGGCACGGTTGAAATCGGCGGCTACGACATCCGCGAAAACGCCGTACCGGCGCTGGGCAATCTCGGCATCGTCTTTCAAACGCCGACCCTGGATCCCGAGTTGTCGGTGCTCGCCAATCTGAAGTTCCACACCGACCTGCACGGCATCCCGCGCAAGATCGCCAACAAGCGCATCGACGCCGAGATGGAGCGGTTCGGCCTGACCGAACGCCGCAAGGATCCGGTGCGAACTCTTTCCGGCGGCAACCGGCGCCGGGTCGAACTGGCCCGGGCGCTATTGCACAAGCCCGCCATTCTGTTGATGGACGAGCCGACCGTCGGCCTCGATCCGCAAAGCCGCCGCGACATCGTCGATACGGTGCTGGAATTGCGCGCCGAGCGCGGCATTTCGACATTGTGGTCGACGCATCTCGTCGACGAGGCCGAGATCGCGGACCGCGTCATTGTGCTGCACAAGGGCAAGGTGCTGGTCGAAGGCACCAAGGAAGCGATGATCGAGCAGACGGGCGAGGCGACACTCGCCCGTGCTTTCCTCAAACTCACCCACGATCATGGCGCGGAGGCGGCCTGATCGACAGCTCGGCGCCGGTGTCGCGCGAGGTCGATCTCGCCTAAACTCCGAACCCGGAGTGTCTTCGGGCCAATCCGGGAACGTCCGTGATCCGCATGTATTCTCTGCGCGGCCTGCTGCTGGGCTACAACCTGGCGTTTGTGCTGCTGATTCTCGTCACCGGCGCCACCGGCTGGCTGGGGGTCGAACTGCGGCAGCGGTCGGCGGAGGAGGCGGATCGCCTGAACACACTGCTGAATCTGGTGCAGGAAACGCGCGGCGACGTCTACCGGCAGATGACCGAGGTGTTCGATCACCATTTTCTGGCCGAGCCGCTGGCGGTATTGCGCTACCGCAGCAGCATCCAGCGCGTCGAGGCGCGGTTCCGGCGGCTTGACGAAGTCGCGGTCCATCCGGCGGAACTGGAGGCGGTCGAGGCCCTGCAGCTCGCCTATCGACAGGTGCGCGTCCAGACCGACGATATCATGTCGGTGCCGTCCAACGCGGTTCGCAACGAAGGCGATCTGACCGTGTTCTTCACCGCGAATCTGGATGTGACCTGGCTCGACGACTACGAACAGGTCTTCACCGCCAACGACTCTTTGATGCGGATCGCACAGCAGGCGGAAAAGGACCAGGTCGCGTCCCTTGGCCGCTATACGCTGGTGATTCTCGCCATACCGGCGGTGCTGGCGGCGATGATGCTGCTGGCCTCGCGCTCATTCCTGAATCGCGCCTTGGTGCGGCCGGTCGGAGCGCTGTTGCAGGGCCTGGCGGCCTATGGCCGCGGAAAGCTCGACTATACGGTACCAGAACTCGGGGCCGCCGAACTTGTCACCCTCGAACAGGCGGTGAACCGTATGGCGCGCGATCTTACCGAAAGCCGCGAAGCGCTGGTGCGCTCCGAAAAACAGGCGGCGCTGGGCTCGCTGGTTCCCGTTGTCGCCCACAACATCCGCAATCCCCTCGCCAGCATTCGCGCCACCGCCCAGCTGCACGACCAGCCCGGCATTCCGGCCGACCTCTCGACCGGCCTGCGCAACATTCGCGCCACGGTCGACCGCCTCGAAAACTGGCTGACTGCGCTGCTCAACTACCTCAATCCGCTCAGCTTGTCGCGCACGCGGACGCTGCTATCGGTGGTCGTCGACGAATCCCTGCGACTGCTCGCGCCGCGCATCGACGCAAAGTCGCTGACGATTGCGCGCGACGGCTGGGATTCACCGCCACAGGTCGAGGCGGATGTCCATCTGCTCGAACAGGCGATCTACGGCCTGCTGCTGAACGCGATCGAAGCGTCGCCGGACGGCGGCGCGCTGGCGGTGGCGCTCGCGCGCGACGGCGGCATCGCCCGGCTATCGATCCGCGACCAGGGCCCCGGCATGCCGTTCCGTCCGTCGCCGGAAAATCTCAATCCCGGCCCGACGACAAAGAGCTTCGGCAGCGGTCTCGGCATCCCGTTCGCCTTCAAGGTCTGCGATCTGCACGACGGCGCGGTCGAATTCATCGCCCCCGCCGGTGGCGGCACCGAGGTCGTCGTGACGCTGCCCGCGGCGGCCGAACCCCGGGAAACGTCCTGATCGTGGCGCAGGCATCCTCCGGCCCCTGGCGCATCCTCATCGTCGAGGACGAGGACATTTTCGCCCGGGCGGTGGCGCAATCCCTGGAGCGATCCGGTCATCATTGTGTCGCCGCCGGCACGCTGGCCATCGCGCGCAGGCATCTCGACGACCAGGACCCGTGGGACCTGGTGATTCTGGATATGCGCCTGCCTGACGGCGATGGCTTCGCACTACTGCGGGAGCTGGCCGCACTTGGCGACTCCGCCCCGGCGGTCGTGGTCGTCACGGCCTACGGCGACATCAACCAGGCAGTGGAGGCGATGAAGCTCGGCGCCGCCGACTACCTGAAAAAGCCGGTCGACCTTGATGAACTGGCGCTGACGGTGGACAAGGTCATGGGCGCGGCGCGCCTCAAATCCCGGCTGGCCTATTCGCGCGCGCGCGAATCCCGCACTGAATCCGCCCCGGCGCTGCGCGGCGAATCCGCACCGATGCGCGAAGCCCGACGGCAGATCGAGGCGATCGCCAAAATATCCGGCGACGCGCCGCCGACTGTGCTGATCCAGGGCGAAACCGGCACCGGCAAGGACGTGGCGGCGCGCATGCTGCATCGGCTGGGTCCGCGCGCGGCGCGCCCGTTCGTCCACGTGGATTGCACCGCGTTGCCCCGCGATATGATGGAATCCGAATTGTTCGGCCACGTGCGCGGCGCGTTCACCAGCGCCGTCGCCTCCCGCGCCGGCCTGGTCGAAGCGGCGGAAAACGGCACCGTGTTCCTCGACGAAATCGGCGAACTGCCGCCGGAGCTACAGGCGAAGCTGCTGAATGTGCTGGAGCGGCGGCTGCTGCGGCGCATCGGCAGCACCCGCGAGGTACCGGTCCAGGCGCGCTTCGTCGCTGCCACCAACCGCGACCTCGCGGCGTTGGTCGGTCGCGGAGAGTTTCGCGACGATCTGTTCTTCCGCCTCAACGTGCTGACGATCACGCTGCCGCCGCTCCGCGCCT
>JAQBXG010000062.1 GCA_027625125.1 Pseudomonadota bacterium | reverse complement strand
CAGCGCCGTCGCCGTTGCGGCCGCCTTCGCGCAGCACTTTCTGCACGCCGCGAATCGTGTAGCCGTCGTCGTACAGCAGGCCGCGGATCGTCCGCAGCAACGCCACGTCCTCGGGGCGGTAATAGCGCCGTCCGCCGCCCCGCTTCATCGGCCGGACCTGGGTGAACTTGCTTTCCCAGAACCGCAGCACGTGCTGGGGCACCGACAGATCGTCGGCCACCTCGGAGATGGTTCGGAATGCCCCGGGCGCCTTGGCGGCGCGGCGACTCTGGGGCCTCTGCGGCTCCGGGTCCGCCATGGGCTCAGGCTTCCGGCTTCGACAGCCGGCGGTTGATGCGGTCCTTCAGGACATGGGACGGGCGAAAGACCAGCACCTTGCGCGGCAAAATCGGCACCTCGTCGCCGGTCTTCGGATTGCGGCCCATGCGCTCGCCCTTTTCACGCACATAGAAACTGCCGAACGACGAAATCTTGACGGTTTCGCCCCTGACCAGACTGTCGCCGATCTCGCCGAACACCGATTCGACAAGTTCCGCCGATTCATTGCGGGAAAGACCGACCTGCTCGTACACAGCCTTGGTAAGATGCGCCCGCGTTACCGTTGCCATCGCCTGACTCCCGTGCCTAGACCCGCAGCCTAGCGCGGGCCAAGAAATAGGTCAATATCAAGAGGATGCACGGCGATCTTGGAGTATCGTCGCCGTTGCATCGAGGTCACATGCGGGCGAGGCAGGCGCCCCAGGTGAATCCGCCGCCCATCGCCTCCATCAACACGACGTCGCCGGGCCGGATTCGGCCGTCGGCCACCGCCTCTGCCAGCGCCAGCGGCACCGAGGCGGCCGATGTATTGGCGTGGTGGTCGACGGTGATGACGACCCGGTCCGGCGGGAAGCCGAGCTTTTTCGCGGTGCCGTCGAGGATGCGGATATTGGCCTGGTGCGGCACCAGCCAGTCGACATCGGCGAGGGCAAGTCCCGCGGCGGCGAGGGTTTCGGTGACGACCCCGGCGAGATTCTCGACCGCGTGGCGAAACACCTTGCGCCCCTCCATCCGCACGACCCCGGCGGTGCCGGTGGTCGACGGGCCGCCGTCGGCGTACAGCAGATCGTGCTGGCGGCCGTCGGCGTGCAGCTTGTGGGCGAGGATGCCGGTATCGGCCGTGGTCCCCACGCCCTCCGCAGCCCGCAGCACCACCGCGCCGGCGCCGTCGCCGAACAGCACGCAGGTGGCGCGGTCGTCCCAATCGAGGATGCGCGAAAATGTCTCGGCGCCGATCACCAGGGCCGTATCCGCCTCGCCGCAGCGAATCGCGTTGTCGGCCACCGACAGCCCATAGATGAACCCGGTGCAGACGGCCTGGACATCGAACGCGGCGCCGCCGTCGATGCCCAGCGCCTTTTGCACCCGCGTCGCGGTGGCCGGAAATGTCTCGTCGGGGGTCGCGGTCGCGACGACGATCATATCGACGGTAGCCATTCCGGCGTTTTGAAGCGCGCGCCGGGCCGCCGCGGTCGCCAGATGCGAAGTGAATTCGCCCTCCGCGGCAATATGGCGGGAGCGGATGCCGGTGCGTTCGACGATCCATTCGTCGGAAGTATCGACGCGCCGCGCCAGTTCGTCATTGGTGACGACCCGCTCCGGCAGGTAGCCGCCGGAGCCGACGATGACGGAGCGCCGCACCGTCACGAAGCCACCGCCGCCCCCTGCCCCGCGCTGCGCCGCTCCGCCTCCCGTTGCTCCGCGGCCGGGGGGTGAAACCGATCCAGGTCGACATGGATGCGGTCGTTGAAATCGCCGCGCACCATGTCGACGGCGACCGAGATGGCGCTGCCGAACCCTTCGGCGTCGGTGCCGCCGTGGCTCTTGACGACGATGCCGTTCAGGCCCAGGAACATCGCGCCGTTGTATTGGCGCACGTCCAGCTTGTCGCGCAGCGCGTCGAGCGCCGGTCGCGCCAGCAGGTAGCCGAGGCGCGAGACCCACGAACGGCGAAAAGAGGCCCGCAAATAGGTCGAGATCAGCAGCGCCGTGCCCTCGGTTGTCTTCAGGACCGCGTTGCCGGTGAATCCATCGGTGACGAATACATCAACGGTGCCGGCGCCGATGTCATTGCCCTCGACAAAGCCGTGGAACTCAAAGCCAAAATCAGAATCGCGCAGGATCTGTCCGGCGGCGCGCACCGTCTCGTTGCCCTTTGCTTCCTCGATGCCGACGTTCAGAAGCCCCACCGACGGGCGCTCGATGCCGAGCACGGAACGCGCGAACCCGGCGCCGAGGATCGCGTACTCGACCAGATTGCGGGAATCGCATTGCAGATTTGCGCCGAGGTCCAGCATCGCGCTTTCGCCGCGGATAGTCGGAAAATAGGTAATCATCGCCGGGCGGTCGATTCCCGGCTGGGTCTTCAGCACCACCTTGGCCATTGCCATCAGCGCGCCGGTGTTGCCCGCCGAAACCGCCGCCGCCGCCTCGCCGCCCGCGACCGCATCGATCGCCAGTCGCATGCTCGACTGCTTGCCGCGCCGGAGCGCCTGGCTGGGTTTGTCCTCGTTCGCCACCGCCTCCGGCGTGTGGCGAATCTCCGCCACCTCGCGCAGATTCGGGTACGCCGCCAGCAACGGCGCGATTCGGCCTTCGTCGCCGTACAACAGGAAATGGACGCCGCGCAGGCGGCGCTGGACCGCGGCCACGCCGCCGACAACGCTGCCGGGCGCGGCATCGCCGCCCATGGCGTCCAGAGCGATCGTCGTTGCTGTTGTCACAGCCGAATTGGCGATGGGGTGCAAGCCGCGCGCCGGCGCGCTGTCGGGCGGCTCAGACCTCGGTAGCCTCCACGACCTCGCGGTCGTTGTACTGGCCACATGACGGGCAGACGTGATGGGGCCGCTTCAGCTCCCCGCAGTTGCCGCATTCAACACTGGCGGCGCGCGGCAGGGCGTCGTGGGAACGCCGCTGGTCGCGGCGGGACTTGGAAACTTTCTTCTTGGGTACAGCCACGGTTCCGGCCCTTCCTCTCCATTGCTTCAGGGCCGCGAACGGACCCGCTTCATCATCGCCGGACTCTCCGGCCCCCGGCATCTCCAGCTTCACGCCTTTTTTCCGCGGATACGGATCGATGGCAAGCGACAAATACTCGGCAATCACTTCCCCCGGGTCGATAACGCCGTCGATCACCTCCGCCGGCTGTTCCCCGCCAACGAGTTCGGACTCTGTGCCGGTTTCCGCTACGGTCCCCGATTGCCGCGACCCGGCGCCGCCGGCGCGGTCGCCGGACGAAAGGCCGGGCGGTACACCGGGCGAAAGGAACGCGAGTTCGAACGCATCCTGCACCAAGGCCCGCACAGGCTCCAGCGTCACGACGCAGGACTGTACCACATGGGCCGAAAACTTGACACGCGCCCGGGCGCCGTCGGCGCCCCGGCGGCGAAGCCAGACCGAGGCGCGGAGGTCTTCCAACCCAAGCACCGAGAACCGCCGCGCCAGCGCCGCGCACTCGTCCGCCGTCGCCACGTACTCGCGGTGCTGCTCCTGCTCGCCAAGCGACGCCAAGGCGACGGGGCGGGAGAATTCCGGTCGGTTTTCCGCGAAGGGCACCGTTGGTCCCGCTGGCAAATCGGACAGTCAGCCTGAACGGGGGACACCTAGCGCACCGGCGAAGGCCCGGTCAATGCCCGGCAAGGACTGCGGGCGGGGGCGGGAACTCCGGCATCGTGGCGCGGAAGGTCGCGAGCGGAGCCGCCGCGAGGCGATCCGCCGCGTCCCGCACATAGGCCGCCATCGCGGCGACCTGGTCCGCGCCCACCTCGACGGTGCCAAACAGGTTGCGGCCCAGGGCGTCGGCGAGGTCGCCGCCCGCGGCAAGCCCCCGGTCGTAGGCTTCGGCGCGACCATAGAAGCCGCGCGCCATCTGGCGGACGCGTTTGCCGACGCTGATATCGCCCTCCCCCATCTCGCGGAGGCTGCGGTCGAGGTCGGCGATCAATACTTCGAACAACCGGTCGGAAAGCTCCAATGCCTCGGCGGATTGTTCGGATTTCCCCGCATCGATGGTCCGCAAGCGCCGCACCACTAGCCCGACGTGCAGCACGATCATCTCGAACCGGCCGATGACCGAGTCGGGAACCCCACAATCGCGGTAGAACCCCGGCCGGCGGCAATGGGCGACAATCGCGAAGTACAGGTCATGGGCCGGATTCCGGCCGACGCCGAACAGCTTCATGGCCGCCACGTTGACACCGCTTGGCGGCCGGTGCAAAGGTCCGGTCGTTCCTGTGCGCCGAAACAAGAGATCCCATGCCATTGCGCCATCGTCCCGTTGCCTTCGCCGTTGCGGCGGTGATGGTTGTCGCGCTGGCGACTGGCTGTACGCCGACCCGGGAGGTGCGCGGGTTCGTCGCCGTCGCCCAGACCATCGACCAACTCGAGCCCGGCATCGACAACCAGGCTTCGGTCCTGCAGGCGCTCGGCACGCCGACCGCGCTGGGGACGTTTGACACCAACGCCTGGTATTACATCACCCGCACGACCGACAGCGTCGCGTTCTTCGACGAACAGGTGGTCGATCAACAGGTGGTGGCCTTGAAGTTCGACGACGCCGGCGTTCTGGCCAGCATCGACCGGTTCGGCCTCGGCGACGCGGTCGACATCACCCCGGTCGAGCGCACGACGCCGACCCGCAGCCGCGAGCTCGGCATCCTTGAACAATTCATCGGTAACATCGGCCGCTTCAACGGCCCGATCGAATAGGACCGGACCGGCTGCCCCGCCCGCATGTGCGGGCGGGGCGCCTTGGCCTAGTGGATCAAACCAAACACTTGAAGCCGGCAATGCCTGCGGACGTACGGCATAACGTCTTCAAGTGCTTGGATGATTTGATCCATCAACCATCCGGCTCGTGGTACCCCGGCTCGTGGCACGAAGCGCTGGATTCGTACCACTAGGACGCCAGCGACGCGAGCAACAGCAACGCGACGATATTGGTGATCTTGATCATCGGGTTCACCGCCGGACCGGCCGTATCCTTGTAGGGATCGCCGACGGTGTCACCGGTGACCGCGGCCTTGTGCGCCTCGGACCCCTTGCCGCCGTGGTTGCCGTCCTCGATGAACTTCTTGGCGTTGTCCCACGCGCCGCCGCCGGCGGTCATCGAGATCGCGACGAACAGGCCGGTGACGATGACGCCCAGCAGCATCGCGCCCAGCGCCGCGAACGCCGCCTCCTGGCCGCCGATCCACAGGATCACGTAGTACACGGCCAGCGGCGCCAGCACCGGCAGTAGCGACGGCACGATCATTTCGCGGATCGCCGCCCGAGTCAGAAGGTCGACGGCGCGCCCATAGTCGGGCTTGCCGGTGCCTTCCATGATGCCGGGAATTTCCTTGAACTGGCGGCGAACCTCGACCACCACCGAGGCGGCGGCGCGACCCACCGCCGTCATCGACAGTGCGCCGAACAGGTAAGGCAGCAGGCCGCCGAGGAACAGTCCGACGACGACATACGGGTTTTTCAGCGAGAAATCGACGGTAAGGTCGCCGAATAAGTGCGTCAAATCCTCGGTATAGGCGCCGAACAGGACCAGCGCCGCAAGGCCCGCAGAGCCGATTGCATAGCCCTTGGTCACGGCCTTTGTCGTGTTGCCGACCGCGTCCAGCGCATCGGTGATCTTGCGAACATCTTCATCCATGTTCGCCATCTCGGCGATGCCGCCGGCGTTGTCGGTCACCGGGCCGTAGGCATCCAGCGCGACGACCATGCCGGCCAGCGCCAGCATCGCGGTCACGGCGATGGCGATGCCGAACAGGCCCGCCAGAAGATACGCGACGATGATGCCGCCCGAAATGATCAGCGCCGGGACCGTCGTCGCCTCCATCGAAATCGCCAGACCCTGGATGATGTTGGTGCCGTGGCCGGTTGTCGACGCTTGGGCGATCGACTGCACCGGGCGATAGTTGGTGCCGGTGTAGTACTCGGTCACCCAGATCAGCAGGCCGGTGACGACCAGACCGGTGATCGAGCACCAGAACAGATCCATGGCCGTGAAGGTGGCCGCGCCGGTGTTCAGCACCGTATCCATGCCGCCGAGCACGTATGAGATGACCGGATAGAACACGATGGCCGACAGGATCGCCGCGGCGAGAAAGCCCTTGTACAGCGCGCCCATGATCGAATTGCTGCTGCCAAGGCGAACGAAGAACGTGCCGATCACAGAGGTGACGATGCACGCGCCGCCGATCGCCAGCGGCAGCATCATCGCCGCCGTCTGGAGTTCGCCGACGAAGAAGATAGAGGCAAGCACCATCGTCGCGACGACCGTGACCGCGTAGGTTTCAAACAGGTCCGCCGCCATGCCGGCGCAGTCGCCGACATTGTCGCCGACGTTGTCGGCGATGACCGCCGGATTGCGCGGATCGTCTTCCGGAATCCCCGCCTCGACCTTGCCGACCAGATCAGCGCCGACGTCGGCGCCCTTGGTGAAGATGCCGCCGCCGAGACGGGCGAAGATCGAAATCAGCGATCCACCGAACCCGAGCGCGACAAGCGCCGTCACGGTGTCGCGCACGTCGAGGTCCATCGCCAGCAGCACACCGTAGTATCCGGCGACCGCCAGCAGCGCGAGGCCGGCGACCAGCATGCCGGTCACGGCGCCGGCCTGGAACGAAATCCGCAGGCCCTGTTGCAGACTGACCGAAGCCGCCTGGGCGGTGCGGACATTGGCGCGCACCGACACGTTCATGCCGATGTATCCGGTGGCGCCCGACAGCACGGCGCCGATCAGAAAGCCGATGGCTGAAAGCCAATCGATCAATAGGCCGGTCAACACAAACACCACGGCGCCGACGATGGCGATCGTCCGGTACTGCCGGTTGAGATAGGCGGTCGCGCCCTCCTGCACCGCAGCGGAAATCTCTCGCATTCTGTCCGTGCCGGTGTCGGCGCCGAGCACCGCGCGGCCGGCATAAATGGCATACAGAACCGCGAACACACCGCTCGCAATCACGAGCCAATGTATTGGTGTCATGGATTTCCCTCTTCCGATTGATTTCCCGGCGCAGGATGGGCCGGAGTCGCGCGCCTTATGCCAGAGATGCGGCGCAAAGGCAATCAGGCGCGGGCCGCTAGCACCCCTTGCCTACGCCACCACCCGGACGATCTTGGTCACCAGCACCCGCCCGACAAAATCGCCTGCGAGCTGTTCATTGGCGATGTCGCGGGCGCGTTGCTTCAACCAGACGATATCGAGGGACGCGATGCCATCCTCCCGCATCGGAACGACACGGTGTACCTCGCGAAGAACGGCGTCCCGGATGTACGCCTCCATCGCGACGAATGCGCCGATCTGGGTCTCGTCATGCAGTTCGAAGCGGAGATCGATGCTGACGTAATGGTCGAGGGCGCGTTCGGACACCACCGGGATCGTCAGGTTCTCCATCGCCACCTGGCCCGGGTGCAGCTCGATCACTTCTTCGCCGCTGGCAAGAGTCTCGAAGTTGCCGATGACGTAGATGGTCGCCGCCAGACCGCCGCCCAGCAGGACGACCAGGCCAACGGCGATGATGATCAGCTTTCGCATCGACGATCAGTATGCCGGAGGAACCGCCCGCGTTACAGGCTAGAAATGGGTGTATCCGCCGCGTTCGACGGCGATCGCATTGCCGTCCGCATCGACAACGCGCACACCGACGCCTTCGGCGATGGCGCCGATGGCGGTGATCGCGATGCCAAGCCGTCCGGCAACGCCGGCGATCGCGTCGCGCTGTTGCGTCGGCGCGGTGAACAGCAGCTCGTAGTCCTCGCCCGACGAAAGCCGGTCCATGCCGTCGCCACCGAGTTCCGCCGCGTGGGGCGATATCGGAACATCGTCGAGGCGGATCGTGGCGGCGACGCCGGACTGCTCACAGAGGTGTCCGAGGTCGGCGAGCAGGCCGTCGGAGACGTCGATGGCGGCGCTGGCGACCGCGACCAGCGCCCGGCCCAGCCGCAGCCGCGGGGACGGATGCAACAGCCGGTCGAGAAAGAACGCCCGCGCGTCCGGATCCAGATCGGGCAACTCGCCGCGCGTCGCACGTAAGCCAATGCCGGCGTCACCGATCGTCCCCGATACATACAGCGTGTCGCCGGGTTGCGCGCCGCCGCGGCGGAGTTCGGAATCGCGCTCGACGCGGCCCAGCATCGTCATGCTGAGCACCAGGTCCGCGGCGGCGATGGTGTCGCCGCCGATCAGATGCACGCGGTAGCGGGTCTGGTCCGCGCGCAGGCCCTGGGCGAATCCTTCGACCCATTCATCCGGCAGATCCCGCGGCAGCGCGACGGTCAGCGTGTAGGCGAGCGGCTCCGCCCCCATCGCCGCGAGGTCGGAAAGATTGACCCGCAGCAGCTTGCGGCCGACGTCTACGGCGGCGGTGTCGGCTGTGAAATGCACGCCAGCGGCCATCGCGTCGGTGGTGACGACAAGGTGATTCCCCGGCGGCACCGGCACCAGCGCCGCATCGTCGCCCAGGTCGAACGCCAGCGGGTCGCCCTCCGCCAGCGGCCGAAACACCTCCGCGATCAGCTCGAATTCGCCGCGCCGGGTCACAGTTCGGCGGCGCGCAGACGGTGCGCCAAGGCATCCAGCACGCCGTTCACCAACTTCGGCTCCGGCCCGGAAAAGAACGCATTGGCGACATCAAGATACTCGTCAAGGACGACTCGCACCGGAATATCGGCCCGGGCCAGCAGCTCGAACGTGGCCGCCCGTAACAGCGCGCGCAGGATGCCGTCGAGCCGTTGCGGCGTTCGCTTGGGGCCGAGCGCCTCGGCCAGCAATCCGTCCAGCTCGGCGACGCGCCCCGACGCGCCCCGTACGACAGCCCGGAAGAAGTCGGGGTCCGCATCCACATACAAATCGCCGTCGACTTCCGCCCCCAGCCTGCGGTCGATGAACTCCTGGACCGCCGCCTCCGCCGATCCGCCGCCGAATTCGATCTGATACAGCGCCTGCACCGCCGCCAGCCGCGCGGCGCTGCGCCGGTTGCCGGACGCGCCGG
>JAQBXG010000061.1 GCA_027625125.1 Pseudomonadota bacterium | reverse complement strand
CGACGGCCCGCACGAACAGGCGGAACGGCCGCGCCGCCGCGCCCCGAGGCCGAAATCGCGCGGGCAACAGCGCATCCAGCACCAGGACGCCCAGCAACAGCAGATAGGCGTCGGGCGCGGGCGCGAATGCTTCCAGACCCGGCGGCATCATCGGCCCTCACTCGCAAGGCGCAGCGTGCGGACGGCAACGGATTCGGTTATCGTCGCGCGATGGCCCGCCTGATCCTGTTCGCCGCGTTTGTCGCCGCGATTTCGGTCGCGACGTTTCTGGGTTTGTGGAGCGGCCAGTTCGCGGCCCGCTTCGCCAACGAGCCGGAGACCGCTGGCGTTGGCGAGGCGTTGATCGGCGGGCCGTTCACATTGATCGACCAACACGGGGCCACGGTGACCGAGGCCGATCTTCTGGGGCACTGGTCGATCGTCTATTTCGGCTACACCTTTTGCCCCGATGTGTGCCCCGTCACGTTGCAGAACGTTACGTTGGCGTTGGAAATGCTGGGCGGGCGGGCAAGCCGCGTGGTGCCGTATTTCATCACGGTCGATCCGTGGCGCGACACTCCGGAAGTGATGGCGGAATACGCGACGTATTTTCATGCCGGCCTGAAGGCGCTGAGCGGAACCCCCGAACAGATCGCCGCGGCGGCGGCGGCGTTTCGCGTGTATTACAGCCCGACCGAAAGACCCGAGACGGAAGACTACTTCGTCGACCATACGTCGATCCTGTATCTGCTGGGGCCGGACGGTCGCTATGTCTCGCATTTCAGCCACACCACCGCCGTGGACGAGATCGCCGACCGCCTCGCGCGGGCGCTGTAGGGATCGCGGCCGTCTAAATATCGAGGTTCGCGACTTCGAGCGCGTGTTCGGTAATGAACTCGCGGCGCGGCTCAACATCGTCGCCCATCAGGGTCACGAACACCTCGTCTGCCTCGTCGGCGTGCGACACCTTGACCTGCAACAGCGACCGCGCTTCGGGGTCCAGGGTCGTTTCCCAAAGCTGATCGGCGTTCATTTCGCCCAGCCCCTTGTAGCGCTGGATCGTAAGCCCCTTGCGGCCGAACGCAAATACCGCGTCCAGCAGCTGTGTCGGCGACAGTACGCTCCGTTCCTCGCCCTTGCGGCGCAACACCGCCTGGATCAGATACGCCGCCTGTAGATCCGCCGCCTTTTCATCCAGCTTTCGCGCCTCCGCCGAGCCCATCAGCCTGCCGTCGATGACCTGGACCTCCTTGACACCCCGCACCGTGCGGCTGAAGCGAAGGCCGCCGTCGTCGGTCGGCGCGCCGGTCCAGCCGCGCTCGGTGTCGAGCGCCAGTTGATCCAGCCGCCGCGCCACGTAGTCGGCCGCCTGTTGCGCCATGACCGGATTCGCCAGCGCCGCGGGACTGAGGGCGCCGGCGATCGCGGTCTGCTCGACGACCGCAGCCGAATACCGTTGGGCGACGCCGTGCAACAGTTTGCGCACGACCAGCGCCGCATCGACCAGCGCCAGAAGGTCTGCGCCGGAGCGCTCGGAGCCGTCGTGCACGGCAAGCACCGCTTCTTCCAGACCGGTGTCGATCAGATACCGCTCCAGCTCGCGTTCGGCCTTCAGATACACCTCGGACTTGCCGCGCGTTGCGCGGTACAGCGGCGCCTGGGCGATATAGATGTAGCCGCGTTCGATCAGCTGCGGCATCTGGCGATAGAAAAAGGTCAGCAACAGCGTGCGGATGTGGGCGCCGTCGACGTCGGCGTCGGTGGCGATGATGATGCGGTGATAGCGCGCCTTGTCGATATTGAACTCCGGCCCGATGCCGGTGCCGATGGCCGTGATCAGCGTGCCGATTTCCTGAGACGACAGCATCTTGTCGAAGCGGGCGCGCTCGACGTTCAGAATCTTGCCCTTCAACGGGAGCACCGCCTGGATGCGGCGGTTGCGTCCCTGCTTCGCGGTGCCGCCGGCGGAGTCGCCCTCGACCAGGATCAACTCCGCCTTGGCCGGATCGCGTTCCTGGCAGTCGGCGAGTTTTCCCGGCAGGTTGGAGATATCGAGTACGCCCTTGCGGCGCGTCAGCTCGCGGGCCTTACGCGCCGCCTCGCGCGCCGCGGCGGCGTCGAACACCTTGGCGAGGACCGCCCTCGCCTCCGCCGGGTGCTTCGCGAACCAGTCACCGAGGTGGTCGGCGACGACGCTTTCGACCACCGTCCGGACTTCCGACGAAACCAGCTTTTCCTTGGTCTGCGACGAAAACTTCGGGTCCGGCTGCTTGACCGACAACACACAGGTCAATCCTTCGCGGGCGTCGTCGCCGGTCAGATGCACGTCCTTGCGCCCGCGCCCGCCCGATTCGGCGGCGTAACTGTTGATCGTGCGCGTCAGCGCGGCGCGAAACCCGGCAAGGTGGGTGCCGCCATCGGATTGCGGAATGTTGTTTGTGAAGCACAGGACGTTTTCGTGGTAGCTGTCATTCCACTGCAACGAAACTTCGACCACGGTGCGGTCTTTTTGACCGGACACGGTGATCGGCGACGAAAACAGCGGCGTCTTTTTGCGATCCAGATAGGCGACGAATTCCTCGATACCGCCTTCGAAGTGAAATTCGATCCGGGTCGGTTCGACGCCGCGGGAGTCCTCCAGCACCACCTTCAGCCCGGAATTGAGGAACGCGAGTTCGCGCAGCCGGTGTTCGAGGGTCGGCAGATCAAACTCGATATTGCCGAACGTTTCCGCCGACGGCAAAAACCGCACCTCGGTTCCGGTGCGCCCGCCGGAATCTCCGATTTCGGCGAGCGGCGCAACGGGTTTGCCGTGCGAAAACCGCATCGAATATTCCTTGCCCTTGCGCCAGATGTGGAGCTCCAGCCATTCCGACAGGGCGTTGACGACCGACACGCCGACGCCGTGCAGGCCGCCGGAAACCTTGTAGGAGTTCTGGTCGAACTTTCCGCCCGCGTGCAGGTGGGTCATGATGACCTCGGCGGCGGAGACGCCCTCGCCTTCGTGCAGCTCCGCCGGGATGCCGCGGCCGTTGTCGCGCACCGTCGCGGAGCCATCGGGGTTGAGCGTGATTTCGACCTGGGTGCAATAGCCGGCCAGCGCCTCGTCGACGGCGTTGTCGACGACCTCGTACACCATCTGGTGCAGACCCGAACCGTCGTCGGTGTCGCCGATGTACATGCCCGGACGCTTGCGCACCGCATCCAGGCCCTTCAGCACCTTGATCGCGCCGGCGCCGTATTCCTCCGGCTCGACCCGGGATTCGGCCGCGTCGGTCATCGGTCCCGCACCGGGATCACGCGGCCCTCACGGACTTCGTGGAACTGCGCGCGCCCGGCCAGCCCGGCGAACAGCGACGCATCGGTGCCGGTCGCCCACACCTGGGATCCCAACGTCAGCACCGCATCGAACAACGCCGCGCGGCGTTCCTCGTCAAGGTGAGCCGACACTTCGTCGAGCAACAATAGCGGCGCCTTGCCGGCCGCCGCGACCAGCCGCACATCCGCCTCGATGATCGCGAACAACAACGTCTTTTGCTCGCCGGTCGAACATTGCGCGGCGGGCATGCCGTTCGGGTGGGTCACATCCAGATCGCTGCGGTGGACGCCGGTCGATGCGCCGCCGACGATGCCGTCGCGGTCGCGGCCGCGTTCCAGCGCCGCGCGGAACCGGTCTTCGGCTTCGAGCGCCGGACCGGATTCCAGCCAGGCTTCGACGTCGCCGCGCACCACCACCTTTGCCCCGGCCGCGGGCGCGCCCGTCTCGGCCATCACCGCGCTCAGCCGCGCCGCGTATTCCAGGCGCCCGGCGGCGATCGCCGTGCCCAGCTCCGCCATCTTTTCCTCCAGCGCCGCGACCCAGCGCGGGTTCCATCCCGGCGACCGCAGCAGCCGCGAACGTTGGCGCATCGTCCGCTCGAAGGCGGACACGCGCGTGGCGTGGGCCGGGTCGGCGCCCGACGCCAGATGGTCCAGAAACCGCCGCCGCCGCGCCGCCGCGTCGGTGAACATGCGGTCCATCGCCGGCGTCAGCCAGCGCACCGTGACCACATCGGCCAGCGCCGCCCCGCGGGACGGTCGGCCGTCGATGCGCACCACCCGCCGCTCTTGCTGCGCCACGTCTCCGTCGCCGGACGCGGCGATGGATCCCGCGTCGATGCCAGTGCCGACATCGGTGCTGCCGACCGGCCCCTGAATCCGCGCCGCGACCGCCCATTCCCGCGCCGTGGCCCCGGACGCCGCGCGGCGCGGGAAATCCGCGAGCGTGGCGCGGCGAAGCCCGCGACCCGGCGCAAGCAGCGACACCGCCTCCAGCAGATTGGTCTTGCCGGCGCCGTTGGGTCCGGTCAGCACCACGGCGCGCGGCGTATCGAGATCGAAGCGCAGCGAGGCGTAGCTGCGAAACTGCGTCAGCGCCAGACGGGTCACCGCCGGGTCGAACCGCTGCGCCGGATCCGCGGCAAGCACGCTCGCCTGTACTTCGGCCCAGCCCACGGCGGCTAGACGCGCATGGGCATGAGAACGTAGAGCGCGCTTGAGTCCTCGCGGTCGGTCACCACCGCCGGCGACACGGCGTCGTTGAGCAGGATGACCGCGGTCTCCCCGTCGACTTCGTCGAGGATGTCCATCAGGTAGCGGGCGTTGAATCCGACCTCCAGCCCATCGCCGGCATAGTCGATCGGGACTTCGTCGGTCGCCGACGCGTTTTCCGACGACGACGCCGACAGCACCGCCTTGCCTTTCGATATCGCCACCTTTACCGAACGCGACTTTTCAGTGGACACGGTGGAGACGCGATCGATCGCCGCGCGCAATGTCAGCGCATCGACCTCGACCCGCTTGTCGTTGCCTTCGGGGATTACCCGCTCGTAGTCGGGAAAGGTGCCGTCGATCAGCTTCGACGTCAGCACGCCGCCGTCGAATTCGATTCGCACTTTCGAGTCCGAAAGCGCAACGCGGATTTCGCCGTCGACGCCCTCGGTCAGCCGGGAAACTTCCTGGACGACCTTGCGCGGCACGATGACGCCGGGCATCGCCGCCGCGCCCTTTGGCAGCGCGATTTCGGCCCGTGCGAGGCGGTGGCCGTCGGTCGCGACCGCGCGCAGCGTGCCCGGCCCCTCGGCGGCATGCAGGTAGACGCCGGTCAGGTAGTACCGGGTTTCCTCGGTCGAGATCGCGAACCGGGTCTTTTCCAGCAGCCGGCGGAGGTCGGCCGCGCCGATGTCGAAGCGGTGCGCCAGGTCGCCGTCGGGGACCACCGGGAAGTCCTCGCGGTCGAGGCACGGCAAATGAAATCGCGAGCGGCCGGTACGCACCAGCAGCCGGCCATCGGATTCGAGGGCCAATTCGATCTGGGAGCCATCGGGCAGCTTGCGGACGATGTCGTACAGGGTTTGGGCGACGACGGTGGTGCCGCCGTCCTGTTCGACCGCCGCCTCGACCCGTTCCACCATCCACAGATCGAGATCGGTGGCGGTCAGCGCCAGTGCGTCGCCCTTCGCCTCCAACAGCACGTTGGAGAGAATCGGGATGGTGTTGCGGCGCTCGACAATCCCCTGCATGTGCCCCAGGGATTTCAGCAACGCGGCGCGTTCAATGCTCAGTTTCATCGGCCAGACACGATCGACTTTCTGGTGACCATCGGATGCCGGAAACGGGCGATCCATCAAAACCGCCCGGCTCCCGACCGGGATTTCCAGGACCGGGAACGCCGGCAAACCCGGCATCCGGCGCCACCACAGGTTCACGGAATTGGAGGCTCTCTACCGGACGCCGAGTATAGCAAACCGGCCCTAGCGCCGCACCACAAATCGCTGCCGACGCGGCGTGTGAACGGATTGAAATGAAACGTTTTTCCAGCCCCGTCCGGGGGCTGCGTCGGCGTCAGTTCTCCAGCATTCGGCGCAGCAGTTCGACGTCTTCGTGGAGGGCCGAATCGGCCTGTCGGAGTTCGTCGATCTTGCGGACCGCGTGCATCACCGTGGTGTGGTCGCGGCCGCCGAACTTGCGACCGATTTCCGGCAGGCTGCGCGTTGTCAGCTGCTTGCACAGGTACATCGCCACCTGGCGCGGGCGCGCCACCGCCCGGGCGCGGCGCGGCGAATGCATGTCGCCGAGGCGGATGTTGAAATGTTCGGCGACGCGCTTCTGGATATCCTCGATCGACACGCGGCGGTCATTGGCCCGCAGAAGGTCCTTTAGAACCTCCTGGGTCGTTTCCAGCGTGATCGGCCGCCCGACCAGGTTCGAATAGGCCAGCACCCGGTTCAGGCCGCCCTCGAGTTCGCGCACGTTTGACGTGATGCGGTGGGCGAGGAACTCCAGCACCTGTCCCGGCACCGTCGCGGCCATCTGTTCCGCCTTGCTTTGCAGGATGCCGAGGCGCAATTCGTAATCGGTGGCGTGGATGTCGGCGACAAGGCCCCAGCCGAGCCGCGACCGCATCCGTTCTTCCATATGGTCCAGATCCGACGGCGAGCGATCGCCGGAGATGATGATCTGGCGGCCCTGGTCAATCAGGGCATTGAACGTGTGGAAGAACTCTTCCTGGGTCGATTCCTTGCCGGCGATGAACTGCACGTCGTCGATCATCAGCACGTCCACCGAGCGAAATTGCTCTTTGAACGACATCACGTTCTTGTAGCGGAGCGCGCGAATGAATTCGTACATGAACCGTTCGGCCGATACATACACAACCCGGCGTCCGGGGAGTCGGGTGCGGATTGCCCCGGCAATCGCGTGCATCAGATGGGTCTTGCCGAGGCCGACGCCGCCCGCCAGGTACAGCGGATTGAACGGCACCGTGCCCGCCTCGGCGACCCGTTGCGCTGCGGCATAGGCAAGCTCGTTGGGCTTGCCGACGACGAAATTGGCGAATGTGAAGCGCGGATCGATGTCCAGATCGAGGCCGCCGTCGCGCGCTTCGGCTTCTGCGCCGACCGCCGCCGGGGGCGCGTCGGCGGCGACCGCGATTTCGATGTCGATCGGGCCCGAATCCGGACATTCGTCGCACCACAGCGAATGCATCTGGTCGGCATAGTTCTTCACGACCCAGTCACGCATGAAGCGGGTCGGCACGACAATGCGGATGCCGCCGTTTTCGCCGGACGACACCGACAGCGGACGCAGCCAACTGTTGAACGCCGCCTCGCCGACTGCGGAACGCAGGCGCGCGCGCACCCGCGACCACTGCTCCTCGCGGCTGGCGGCGACGGGTTGCGTGTCCCGGCTCACGATTGCACCCACGGCAGACCCGAGGCCTTCCAGCCGTTCAGTTGGCCGCGGTGGCGGTCCCCGTCGGGATTGCCTTCGAACCCGCCGGAAAGATTGAAGCAGCGCCCATATCCGCGCGCCGCCATCGCCATCGCGGCGCTGCCCGACCGCGCGCCGGACCGGCACAGAAAGATCAGCGACGCTGCGGCGTCCGGCGCCGCGCGGGCGACGCTTTCGACGAACGCGGGATTCACCGCGAGATCCGGAAACGTCTGCCACTCCACCAGGATCGGCTGCTTGCCAAGTTCCGACAGATCGGGCAGTCCGACATACGACCATTCCGCCACGGTCCGCACATCGACGAGCACTGCCGACGGCTCCTCCTGCAACATGCGCCATGCCCGCGTGGGGTCTACATCGCCGGCATACCCCCGCAGTGACGCCGAAGCCGCCGGTCCCGGAAATCGCGAAGGGGTCTCAGCCATAAACACGAACCGCTCCCAAGCCCCGGTACCTCCGGCAGCATCATTTGCGTTCACCGCCACCAGCGGCCCGCAGCCAGATTCTATCGGGTGATCTCTTCGCCCCGTCTCGCCGACCGCCGCCAAGTTCCCCGTATGCCAGTTCCAGGTATGCCAGTTCCAGGTATGCCAGTTCCAGGTATGCCAGTTCCAGGTACGCCCTTACCGGCACGCCCGTCCCGGCGGCTGCCATCGAAGCCTTCCATTCACGCGCCGGTGCGGCACGAACGAACCTTGTGCCGCTCCGGTCCAACGCTCCGGTCCAACGCTCCGGTCCAACGCTCCGATCCGACGCTCCGATCCGACGCATTGATCACCGGACCAGGTATTTGAACGTTTGGCTTCTGTCGAGGATGGTATCGAATCAAATGTGGCAATCCAAGGGATCGAATCGCGAACAGGCGAGAATCCGAACGAAGTGTGACGCTTGCGCCGCGCAACAAAAAAGCGCCGCCAGTTCAAGGGCGGCGCGCGCGACGTTGCGTCGGTTCGGAAGGAACCGCCGCTAGGCGGACATCGCCTTGATGCGCGCCGAAAGCCGAGACATTTTTCGCGACGCGGTGTTCTTGTGCAGGATCGATCCCGCCGAACGCATGAGTTCCGGCTGCGCGGCGCGCAAGGCGGCCTGGGCCGATTTCGGGTCGCCGCCGGCGATCGCTTCTTCGACCTTGCGCAGGAACGTTCGCATACGGCTGCGCCGGTCGCGGTTGACAGCGGCGCGCCGCGCGTTGCGACGAATCCGCTCCTGTGCGGACTTGTGATGAGCCATTGGCTTCCCGGTCAGATTGCGAATGCGGCGCAGCGCGCCCGACGCGGCTGTATATCGGGGCTGCCCCGGGGCGTCAAGGCGCCGTGACGGCGCGTGGGGCGATCGAAAACCGGACGGTCACCACACCTGCGGTGGATTCGATCTCCAGCCCCAGCTCCTCCCCCTCGCGGCTCCACCGGTCGCCGCCCAGCGGCTGCCACCCCAGTTGCGGCAGCGTCGCGCCATAGAACTCCCGCACCGCTGCCGCCGCGACCGCGCCGGTTGCGGCCAGTTCGACGATGCGGCCACCCGGAGCATCGAAGACCAGCGCGGCGTCGGCCGGGTCGGCCAGCCCCGGCATCAGCGGCAGATCGGCCACCGCCGTGAAGAACTGCTGTTGCGCCACCGCCAGTTGCGCGGACAGCAGCAGCCCGGCGGCGAGGCCACCGGAGGCAAGGCCGCCGACGACACGGCGGGTGAGGCGCATCACCGCTGCCACCGCGGGCACCAGAAGGTCGAGCGGCCGGCCTGGACGGCCCGCTGGACGCGGCAGCGCGCCCCGGCGCGGCACCG
>JAQBXG010000060.1 GCA_027625125.1 Pseudomonadota bacterium | reverse complement strand
TCGCGATCCGCGAAGGCGGCCGCACCGTCGGCGCCGGCGTCGTCGCCTCGATCATCGAATAGTCGTTCAGAGGGCGGAATTGTGCGTGCGAATCAGACTCCGCCGGGCCACAGGAGTGTAGCTCAATTGGTAGAGCACCGGTCTCCAAAACCGGGGGTTGCGGGTTCGATCCCTGCCACTCCTGCCAGATTCCTCCGCGCGCCGGCCACGGGCCCGGGCGCGGGTCGCTAGGAGGGCGGGTATGGCGAATAAAAAGCCTTCGCCCGGAGAGTTCATCCGCCAGGTGCGGCAGGAAACCGCAAAGGTTACCTGGCCGTCGCGGCGGGAGCTGGGCGTAAGCACGGTGATGGTGTTCATCATGGTGTTCATCGCCGCGCTGTTTTTTCTGGGCGTAGACCAGATTCTGTCGATGGCGGTGCAGTTCATTCTGGGGTTGGCGGCATAGCCATGGCGGGGCGCTGGTATATCGTTCACGTCTATTCGGGCTTTGAGAAGCGCGTCGCGGCGGCCATCGAGGACAAGGTGCAGGCGATGAACATGTCGCACCTGATCGAGGAAGTCTCGGTGCCGGTCGAAGAGGTCGTCGAAATTCGCCGCGGCCGCAAGGTCAACGCGGAACGCAAGTTCTTTCCGGGTTACGTGCTGGTCAAGGCGGACCTGACCGAAGACGCATACCATCTGGTTAAGAACATTCCGAAGGTCTCCGGGTTTCTGGGATCCGCGGGCAAGCCGATGCCGATTTCGGACGCCGAGGCCGACCGCATCCTGCACCAGGTCAAGGAAGGCATCGATCGGCCAAAGCCGACGATTTCGTTCGAGATCGGCGAACAGGTGCGGGTCTGCGACGGTCCGTTCACGTCATTCTCCGGCATGGTCGAGGACGTGGACGAAGAACGCTCGCGGCTCAAGGTCGCGGTTTCCATATTCGGCCGGGCGACGCCGGTCGAGCTTGAATATTCACAGGTCGAAAAGGTCTAGGCGATGGCCAAGAAAATCGAAGGAACCCTGAGCCTCCAGGCGCCGGCGGGCGCGGCGACGCCGTCGCCGCCGATCGGCCCGGCGCTCGGTCAGCGCGGACTCAACATCATGGAGTTCTGCAGGACGTTCAACGCGTTGACCGAAAAGATGGAAAAGGGCGTTCCCATTCCAACGGTCATCACCATCTATTCCGACAAGACCTTTTCGGTCGCGGTGAAAAAGCCGACGGCATCGCACTACATCATGCAAGCGGCGAAGCTGACCAAGGGCGGCGGCCAGCCGGGCCGCACGAACGCCGGATCTATCACCCGGGCGCAATTGCGTCAGATCGCCCAGGAAAAGATGGAAGACCTGAACGCCGCGACAATCGACGGCGCGATCAAGACCCTGGCGGGCTCCGCTCGCTCGATGGGCATCGAGGTGCGGGACTGACGATGGCTAACAAGGGCAAACGTCTTCGCGCGGCGCGCGAAACCATTGTACCGGGCCGCCCGTACCCGGCGGCCGAGGCGGTGAAGCTGGTCAAGAACGCGGCAAAGGCGAAGTTCGACGAAACCATCGAGATCGCGATGAACCTCGGTGTCGATCCGCGCCACGCCGATCAGATGGTGCGCGGCGTCGTCCAGCTTCCGCAAGGGTCCGGCAAGACGGTGCGGGTGGCGGTGTTCGCCCGGGGCGCCAAGGCCGACGAAGCGCGGGCGGCCGGCGCCGACCTGGTCGGCGCGGACGATCTGGCGGAACGGATTCAGGCCGGCGAAATGAACTTCGACCGCTGCGTCGCCACGCCGGACATGATGCCGGTGGTCGGCAAGCTTGGAAAGGTGCTCGGGCCGCGCGGCCTGATGCCGAACCCGAAGCTTGGATCGGTGACGATGGACATCAAGGGGGCGGTGACCGCGGCAAAGGGTGGCCAGGTTGAATTTCGGGCCGAAAAGGCGGGCATTCTTCATGCCGGCATCGGCAAGGCCAGCTTCACCGCCGAGGCGATTCTCGAAAACCTCCAGGCGTTTGTCGACGCGGTGGTCAAGGCGCGGCCCAGCGGCGCCAAGGGTACGTTCATCAACCGGATTGCGCTCTCCTCGACCCACGGGCCGGGCGTGCGCGTGGATGCGGGCAGCGTCGGGGCTGACAGCGCCGGCGCGCAGACAAGGTAGTTTCGTTTCACCGGGCGGGCAGACCCCGCCCGGTGTTCCGGAGGCCTACGGGTTCGCGTCCGGGGTCTCCGACCTGTCCAAGACTGCAGGTGCCGCCGGTTTGCGGCGTAATCTTGCCTGCACAGACGGGGGGCATGGGCGAAGCGGCAGTTTGCCGCCGACCTCGGGCCTCTGGGACAGGCGTTCGCCGGGCAGGGCATCCGCTCTTGCCCGAACGCGCAACCGGCGGGACGGCGCATGCCGCGCCCGCCACTCAGACGGAGACACGGTGTGGACCGGGCAGAAAAGCAAGCGTTCATCCAATCGCTGAACGGAGAATTGAGCAAGGCCGGCGTCGTCATCGTCACCCGGTATTCGGGTCTTGATGTCGCGACGATCACCAAGCTCAGAACCCAGATGCGGGCGGCGGGCGCCAGGTTCCGTGTGACAAAGAACCGGTTGACCAAACGGGCCCTCGAAGGCACGCCCTATTCGGGCATTGCCGACATGTTCAAGGGGCCGACGGCAATCGCGTTTTCGGACGACGTTGTCGCTCCGGCCAAGGTCGCGGTCGAATTCGCCAAAGAGTTCGAATCGCTGATCGTGGTCGGGGGTGCGATGGGAGAAACGCGGCTGGATGCCGCCGGCGTCAAGGCGCTGGCGACATTGCCGTCGCTGGACGAACTCAGGGCCAAGATCGTCGGCCTCGTTCAGGCTCCGGCGCAAAAAGTCGCAAGCGTCGTCCAGGCGCCGGCGGGCAAGCTTGCCCGCGTCATCGGCGCCTATGCCGCAAAGGAACAGGCGTAAGCCTGCCCAAGTCATTCCCACCGGGTACGTTGAAAACCCGAAGGAGAAAGTAAGAAATGGCCGATCTGGAGAAGATTGTCGAAAGTCTGTCGCAGCTTACCGTGATGGAAGCGGCCGAGCTTTCGAAGATGCTTGAAGAGAAGTGGGGCGTTTCCGCCGCAGCCGCGGTTGCGGTGGCGGCGGCGCCCGGCGCCGGCGGCGGCGAAGCCGCGGCCGAAGCGGAACAGGACACGTTCGATGTCGTCCTCGCCGCAGTCGGCGAAAAGAAGATCAACGTGATCAAGGAGGTCCGCGCGATTACCGGGCTGGGCCTCAAGGAAGCGAAGGACCTCGTCGAGGCCGCGCCGAAGGCGGTCAAGGAAGGGGCCTCGAAAGAAGATGCCGCGAAGTTCAAGGCGCAGCTCGAAGCCGCGGGAGCGACGGTCGAACTCAAGTGACCGTTCGTCTGCCCGCTCTCACCAAAGCCGCGGCGGGGTGCCAACACACCCAGCCGCGGTCGCCGTCTCCCTCTGCCGCCTAACCCCCGGCGGAAGCAAAAGGATTCAGAATGCCACTGTCTTTCACCGGTCGTAAGCGGGTACGCAAGAACTTCGGCCGCATCCCCGAGGCCTCGCCGATGCCGAATCTGATCGAGGTCCAGAAGTCCTCGTATAACGAGTTTCTGCAGGCGGACCGGGAAAAGAAGGATCGAACGGACTCAGGGCTTCAGGGCGTGTTCCGCTCGGTGTTCCCGATCGCGGACTTCTCCGGGTCTGCGTCGCTCGAATTCGTGGACTACGACCTCGAAGAGCCGAAGTACGACGTCGAGGAATGCCAGCAGCGCGGCATGACCTACGCGGCGCCGCTCAAGGTGACTCTGCGGCTGGTGGTGTTCGAGGTCGACCCCGACACCGGCGCGCGCAACATGCTCAACGTCAAGGAACAAGACGTCTACATGGGCGACATGCCGCTGATGACCGATCACGGCACGTTCATCGTCAACGGCACCGAGCGCGTGATTGTCAGCCAGATGCACCGTTCGCCAGGCGTGTTCTTCGACCACGACCGCGGCAAAACCCATTCGTCGGGCAAGCTTCTGTTCACGGCCCGCATCATTCCGTATCGCGGCTCGTGGCTGGGCTTTGAGTTCGACGCCAAGGATATCGTCCATGTCCGCATCGACCGCCGCCGCAAGCTGCCGGTGACGACACTGCTGTATGCGCTCGGGCTCACATCCGAAGACATGATGCGCTACTACTACAATTGGGTCACGTTCAAGCGCGACAAGAAAAGCTGGCGCAGCGCCTTCAACCCCGAAGCGATGCGCGGGCTGAAGCTTGCCCGCGATCTCATCAACGCCAAGACCGGCAAGGTTGTCGCCGAGGCGGGGACGAAGATGACCCAGCGTCTCGGCATGAAGCTGCAAGAGGCGGGCCTCAAGGAGGTGCGCGTGTCGTCCGAAGAGCTGATCGGACGCTATTGCGCCGTCGACATCGTCAACGACGAATCCGGCGAAATCTTTATCGAGGCCGGTGACGAAATCACCGACGAAATCATCGAATCTCTCGAACAGGCGGGCATCAACCATATCGACACGCTGGACGTCGATAACGTCAATGTCGGCGCCTACATCCGCAACACGATGGCGATCGACAAGGCGACGTCCAAGGAAAAGGCGCTGGTTGAAATCTACCGGGTGATGCGGCCCGGCGAACCGCCGACACAGGAAACGGCGGAAAAGCTGTTCTACGACATGTTCCTGTCGCCGGTGCGCCTGAACAAGCCCGAAGTCGATGCCCGTGCGACGGCCGACGCCCGCGCCCGCGTTGCGGCGACGTTGGCCAAGGTCGACACCGACGGCCTCGCCTGGGTGATGAGTATCGCGAACGGCTGGGCCCAGATCGTCGTCTCGACCAACGATCCGCGGGCCGGCGCGCCCACCGGCACGTTCTGGGTGCGGGACGTCGACATCGACCTGCAACAGTCCGAACGCTACGATCTTTCGGCGGTCGGGCGCGTCAAGATGAACTCGCGTCTCGAACTGGAAACGCCTCACGACGTCCGCGCCCTGCGCAAGGACGACATCCTCGCGGTCATCCGGACGCTGGTCAGCCTGAAGGACGGCCGCGGCGACATCGACGATATCGATCACCTCGGCAACCGCCGGGTGCGTTCGGTCGGCGAACTGCTGGAAAACCAGTACCGCGTCGGCCTGTTGCGGATGGAGCGGGCGATCCGCGAGCGCATGAGTTCGGTGGAAATCGATACGGTCGTGCCCCACGACCTGATCAACGCCAAGCCCGCGTCGGCGGTCGTGCGCGAATTTTTCGGCTCGTCGCAGCTCAGCCAGTTCATGGACCAGACCAATCCGCTCGGGGAAATCACCCACAAGCGGCGCCTTTCGGCCCTCGGCCCGGGCGGCCTGACCCGCGAGCGGGCGGGGTTCGAGGTCCGCGACGTCCACCCGACCCACTACGGGCGCATCTGCCCGATTGAAACCCCCGAAGGTCCGAACATCGGCCTGATCAACAGCCTCGCGACCTATGCCCGGGTGTCCAAGTACGGGTTCATCGAAACGCCCTACCGCCGCGTCAACAAGGCCAAGGTGACCGACGAAGTCCTGTATCTGTCGGCGATGGAAGAGGGGCGCTATACGATCGCCCAATCCAACGCGCCGCTCGACAACAAGGGCCGCTTCACCGAGGAGCTGGTCAGTTGCCGCCGCGACGGCGATTTCGTCACCGCGCTGCCGGACCAGATCGACTTCATCGACGTGTCGCCGAAACAGCTCGTCTCGGTGGCGGCGGCGCTGATTCCGTTCCTCGAGAACGACGACGCCAATCGCGCGCTGATGGGTTCGAACATGCAGCGCCAGGCGGTGCCGTTGATCAAGGCGGAGGCGCCGCTGGTCGGCACCGGCATGGAAGGCGTCGTCGCTCGCGATTCCGGCGTCGCCATTGCCGCGCGCCGCACCGGCGAGGTCGAACAGGTCGACGCCAACCGCATCGTCATCCGCGCCACCGAGGATGTGGACCCCAGACAGTCCGGCGTCGACATCTACAATCTCCGCAAATACCAGCGGTCAAACCAGAACACCTGCATCAATCAACGGCCGCTGGTGACGGTGGGCGATATCGTGCAACGGGGCGACATCATAGCCGACGGTCCGTCCACGGAACTGGGCGAACTGGCGCTCGGCCGCAACGTGCTGGTCGCCTTCATGCCGTGGCGCGGCTACAACTTTGAAGATTCGGTACTGATCTCCGAACGCATTGTCCGCGACGATGTGTTCACCTCGATCCATATCGAAGAGTTCGAGCTGATGGCCCGCGACACCAAGCTGGGCCAGGAAGAAATCACCCGCGATATCCCGAACGTCGGCGAAGAAGCGCTGCAAGACCTCGACGAGGCCGGCATCGTCCATATCGGCGCCCACGTCCACCCGGGCGACATTCTGGTCGGCAAGATCACGCCAAAGGGTGAATCGCCGATGACGCCCGAGGAAAAACTGCTGCGGGCGATCTTCGGCGAAAAGGCCTCCGATGTCCGCGACACGTCCCTGCGTCTGCCGCCCGGCGGCCACGGCACCGTGGTCGATGTGCGGGTGTTCTCCCGCCACGGCGTCGACAAGGACGAACGCGCGCTGGCGATCGAACGGGAGGAAATCGACCGCCTGGCAAAGGACAAGGACGACGAGCGCCGCATCCTGGAGCGCAACACCTATGATCGTCTGAAGTCGCTGCTGCTAAACCGCGTCGTCGTGTCCGGGCCCAAGGGCGTAAAGGTCGGATCGAAAATTACCGACACGGTCCTTGCGGACCTGCCCCGTTCGCAGTGGTGGCAGTTCGGCCTGAAGGATTCAGCGGTGATGGATTCGATCGAAAGCATCCGCGCCCAGTTCGATTCGGCGACTGCCGCGGTCCAGGCCCGCTTCGAAAACAAGATCGACAAATTGCAGCGGGGCGACGAACTGCTCCCCGGCGTGATGAAGATGGTCAAGGTGTTCGTGGCGGTAAAGCGCAAGCTGCAACCCGGCGACAAGATGGCCGGCCGTCACGGCAACAAGGGCGTCATCTCGAAGATTCTGCCGATCGAGGACATGCCGTATCTCGAAGACGGCACACCGGTCGATATCGTTCTCAATCCGCTCGGCGTTCCGTCGCGCATGAACGTCGGCCAGATTCTGGAGACTCACCTCGGCTGGGCCTCGGCCGGCCTTGGCCGCCAGATCGGCGATCTGGTCGACAAGGCGCGGCGGGGCGGCGGCGCCGGTGCGCTTCGTTCGCGGCTCCAGGAGATCTACGGCAAGCCTCAGTTTTCCAGCGAGATTCAGCCGCTCGACGATGCAGAACTGCTGGAACTCGGCGACAACCTCCGCATCGGCGTGCCGATGGCGACCCCGGTGTTCGACGGCGCCCGCGAAGCCGACATCGTCGAGATGCTGGAATCCGCGGGCCTCAGTTCGACCGGACAGGTGCGGCTGGTCGACGGCCGCACCGGTGAGTTCTTCGCCCGCGACGTCACGGTCGGCTACATCTACATGCTGAAGCTGCACCATCTTGTCGACGACAAGATTCACGCGCGGTCCATCGGCCCATACAGCCTGGTGACGCAACAGCCGCTGGGCGGCAAGGCGCAGTTTGGCGGTCAACGGTTCGGCGAAATGGAAGTCTGGGCGCTACAGGCCTACGGCGCGGCCTACACGCTCCAGGAAATGTTGACGGTCAAGTCCGACGACGTCGCCGGCCGCACCAAGGTCTACGAGGCCATCGTTCGCGGCGATGACACCTTCGAAGCCGGCATTCCGGAATCGTTCAACGTGCTGGTCAAGGAACTCAAGGCGTTGGGTCTCAACGTCGAACTCAGCCAGCGCAACTACTAACGGCCGACCGCTTTCCCAGGCGATGTACGGCGGCAAGGAGAGAAGTTTTCCATGAACGAGTTGATGAAGGTCTTCGGCCAGGCAGGCCCGGCCCAGCAGTTTGACCAGATCAAGATTTCGATCGCGAGTCCGGAGCGCATCCGCTCCTGGTCCTTCGGTGAAATCAAGAAGCCGGAAACGATCAACTACCGCACCTTCAAGCCGGAGCGCGACGGGTTGTTCTGCGCCCGCATATTCGGCCCGAACAAGGACTACGAGTGCCTGTGCGGCAAGTACAAACGGATGAAATACCGGGGCATCACCTGCGAAAAATGCGGCGTCGAAGTCACGCTGTCGTCGGTGCGCCGCGAACGCATGGGGCACATCGAACTGGCGTCGCCGGTCGCGCACATCTGGTTTCTGAAGTCGCTGCCATCGCGCATCGGTTTGCTGCTCGATATGACTCTGAAAGACCTGGAGCGCATCCTCTATTTTGAAAACTTCGTCGTCATCGAGCCTGGCCTGACGCCGCTCAAGACTCGCCAGGTGATGTCCGAGGAGGAGCACTACGCGGCCCAGGACGAGTACGGCGCGGATGCGTTCCGCGCCGGCATCGGCGCCGAGGCGATTCGCGAAATGCTCGAAGCCCTGGACCTCGAGGCCGAGCAAGAGGCGATTCGCACCGAAATCGCCGAAACCACGTCGATCGTCAAACCTAAAAAGCTGGCAAAGCGCCTGAAGCTGGTCGAGGCGTTCCTCGAATCCAATAACCGCCCCGAATGGATGATCCTGACCGTGGTGCCGGTGATCCCGCCCGACCTGCGCCCGCTCGTGCCGCTCGACGGCGGACGCTTCGCGACGTCGGACCTGAACGATCTGTATCGCCGCGTCATCAACCGCAACAACCGGCTGAAGCGCCTGATTGAGCTGCGCGCGCCCGACATCATCGTCCGCAACGAAAAGCGCATGCTGCAAGAGGCGGTGGACGCGCTGTTCGACAATGGCCGCCGCGGCCGCGTCATCACCGGCGCCAACAAGCGCCCGCTGAAGTCGCTGTCCGACATGCTGAAGGGCAAGCAGGGCCGCTTCCGCCAGAACCTGCTCGGCAAGCGCGTCGACTACTCGGGCCGTTCGGTGATCGTCGTCGGTCCCGAGCTCAAGCTGCACCAGTGCGGCTTGCCGAAGAAGATGGCGCTCGAGCTGTTCAAGCCGTTCATCTATTCGCGGCTCGACGCCAAGGGTCTGTCGAGCACCGTCAAGCAGGCGAAGAAGCTGGTCGAGAAGGAGCGTCCCGAGGTTTGGGATATCCTCGACGAGGTGATCCGCGAGCACCCGGTTCTGCTGAACCGCGCCCCGACCCTGCACCGT
>JAQBXG010000059.1 GCA_027625125.1 Pseudomonadota bacterium | reverse complement strand
CGCGACGCAGGTGACGTCTGCCGCCATTCGGCGACGCGTCGTTCGGCCTCGCCGGCTTCGGCGGCGGTGACGGTTTCGGCGAGGCGGTCGCGGTTTTCCGCCGCCGCGACGTCGCGCGCCGCCGCCAACGAGAACCACATCAGCGCCGCCACCGGGTCGCGTTCGACGCCGTCGCCGTTGGCATACAGGATGCCGAGATTGTTTTGGGCCCCGGTGTGGTCCTGGATCGCCGCGAGGCGATACAGACGCGCCGCTTCGGTCAAGTTCCGCACCACGCCGGTGCCGTCGTGGTAAAGCGCCGCCAGGCCATACCGGGCGTCGCGATCGCCCTGTTCCGCCGCCTGGGAAAACAGCGCCGCCGCCGCCGCCGGGTCCCGTTCGATGCCGCGGCCATACAGAAACAGTACGCCGAGGGCGTACCGCGCACGGGCGTCACCGTCCCGCGCCAGCGGCAGCCATTCGCGCAACGCAGCGCCATAGTCTCCCTGGTTGTAGGCGATACGTCCGTCGCGATAGTCGGCCCGGGCGGGGCCGGCCACGGCCAGCGCCAGCGCGACCGCAAGGGCGGCGGGCAGCACAGCCCGACGGTGTCGGCGCATCCGCCCGCGCAAGAACATCGCCGGCTCAGCTCCGGCGCGGGAAGGCGCGGACCTCCGCGCCGCCATCGCCGTTTTCGCCCCAGCGGCGCACGAATGCGCTGTCGACCCCGAACAGGTCGAGGACGCGGCCGACGGTTTGGTCGACGATGTCCTGTACCGATTCGGGCCAGGCATAGAAGGCCGGAACCGGCGGGAAGATCACCGCCCCCAGTTCCGACGCCTGGGTCATCGTCCGCAGGTGTCCGGTATGCAGCGGCGTTTCGCGCACCAGCAATACGAGGCGGCGACGCTCCTTCAGCACGACATCGGCGGCCCGGGTCAACAACGACGTCGTGACGCCGGTAGCGATTTCCGACAGCGAGCGAATGGAACACGGCGCGACCACCATGCCTTCGGTCTGGAATGAGCCGCTGGCGATCGACGCGCCGACATCGTCGACCGGATGCACGACGGCGGCGAGCGCCCGGACATCGGCGAGCTTGCGCGAGCTTTCGGTCGCCAGCACCACCTCGGCGGCGTGACTCATCACAAGATGAGTTTCGAATTCGCCCCGCAGAACTTCGAGCATGCGGATGCCGTAGGCGATGCCCGAGGCTCCGCTGATCCCGACGACGATCCGTTTCGTCACTGCCCCCGCCCCCTATTCGCCCGAGTATTTCTTGATCGCCTGGTCGAGGCTGAGCTTCAGGTCCTGACCGATGCTGCCGCCCTTGCCCGACACGCGGTCATTGATGACCGCCCGCATCACATCGAGGTGGGCCTTGGCGACCTCCAGCAAGTTGTCGCGAATCTTGACGTCCGTCTGGGTGAATTCGTACAGCATGTCGCCGAACGTCGAGATCAGCGGGTAGCCGAACGTGCCGCCCTGCCCCTTCAGTTCGTGGGCGATGCGGCCGATTTTGCGAAACGGCTGCACCCGCTCTTCGGGCGGCAGATCCCAGGCGGCTTTCAGTTCCGCGCCCAGCTCGTCGAGGCTTTCGCGCACCCAGTCCGGATAGTCCTCGGCCGCTTTTTCGATTTCCTTCATCGCCCGTTCGAACGCTTCTTCGGAGAGCTTTCCCGGCTCGGCGGCGGGGCCGCCCCCCACGCCGACCTTGGCCGCCAGTCGGTTGCGCCTGCGAAACAGGCGCACCCGCGGCTGCGGTTTTCCCGGCTTAGCGGTCGTCATAGATGACCTCGATTTCGTCTTCGGCGATCACCCGGCGTTCCGGCCCTGGCGGGGTCTCGCGATTGCGACGGCGATCCGGTCCAAAGTAGTCCGCCGTCAGCACGTACTGCCGCGGCGCGTTGACCAGCGTGTTGATGCGCGCCATCAGCGAGTTGATCGTGTACGGCTTGCCGACGAATTCGGTGACGCCGAAGTCGCGCGCAAGCTCCACCCGCTTTCGGTCGCTGAACCCGGACACCATCACGAACGGCATAAAGCGATCCGGCGATTCTTTGTGCCGTCGCACCCATTTCAGCAGCATCATGCCGTCCACCGGCTCCATCTGCCAGTTGGAGAACACGACATCGATCGTGCTGACGCCCGCCTTTTGCGGATTGGTTTTCAGATTGCGCAGAATCTCGATCGCCGCCCCGCCGTCGGAGGCAACGGTCACGGTGCCGACGCCGAGCGCGCGCAGCACGGTGCGCAACATGCTGCGCATATACTGATTGTCCTCCGCGACAAGGACGCTCAGCAGACCGAAATCGAAATTCGCCATAGGAGAGTCAAATCCCTGGGCGCCGGGCCGCGCGGCAAGGCGCCGGATGCCGGCCGAAGGTAGCGGAAAAAGCCGGAAACGGCCAGCCTCAGGCGACTTCCGCGCGTTTGCCCATTTCTTTCAGACAGCGGTCGATCCACATCGCCGTCAGTTTCTCGTGCAGCGAGTTCTGGCGCAGGCGTTGTGACAGCGCTGCGAAATCGACCTTGTCGAGTTCCTGGTCCTGGCAGAAGCACGAAAACACGACCGAACTTTCGCCGGTCTCCGGGTCGCGATGCGGTTGCAGGCATTGGGCGCAGATTTCTTTCATCATGCATTGCATCGGCGAGTTGATGCTGCCGAGCGCCACGTGTTCCGGCTTCAGAAACGGCTTCAGCACGCCGTGGCGCGCGGTCGCCACCGCCGCCATCATGCGGTCGGAGCCGATGGTGATGATGCGATCGACATCCTGCATCGGGATCGGCGGCGGCCCGAGTTCGCCTTTTGCATAGGCGACCATCGCCTCGACGATATTGCCGCGCCAGGTGAAGTCACCGGCCCGGCCCGGCGCAAACGCCTCTCCCTGGTCGACGGCCCAGACGATCGTGTCGGCGGCAGCCTCGATATCCTGCACCTTGTAGCGATCCTGGGGAGAACGGTAGCCGGCGAAATACAGCACCCGCGACCCCGCATCGCGGAGCGCACGGCCGATCGAGAACAGCACCGCGTTGCCGAGGCCGCCGCCGGCGAGCAACACGGTTTCGCCGCCCGGAGTCTCGGTCGGCTCCCCGGTCGGACCCATCAGCACCACCGGCTCGCCCGGCGCGAGGTGCGCGCACAGATCCGACGAGCCACCCATTTCGAGAACAATCAGGCTGACGAGGCCGCGTTCGGCGTCGACCCAGGCGCCGGTCAGCGCGAGGCCTTCCATCGCCAGTGTCGTCTCACCCGATCGCGGCGCCAGGGTTTCAAAGTTCTGCAGGCGAAAGAACTGGCCCGGCCGGAACGCGCGCGCCGCGGCAGGGGCCTTGACGACGACTTCGACAATCGTCGGCGTAAGGCGCGCGACTTCATGCACGGTCGCACGGTAGTCGTCGTGGAGTGCGGCGAAGAACGCTGTGTCGTCGCGCGAGTCCGCGGCATCGATGTGCGCCAGCATCGACGAGACAACCGGATAGCCCTGCTTGGCGCTGGCCATCGCCCCGACCACGTTGCCGGCAAAGGACGGATGCAGGTCGCCGAAAAAGCTGACGGCGCGGCCGTCGGCGCCGACGCGCGTCAGCACCTGGACATCGGACGGCTTGCGGGTGCGCTCCGGCGACACCGGCGCGCCGGTTGCGTCGACGGCGCGAAAATACCGCCCGTCCACATGGACGCTGCCGTCTTCGCGCGCCAGCACCGTGTTCGGTTGCGTTCCGGCGGCGATAAGCACCGAGCGGGCGCGGAGGCGTTCGACGGTGTCGGTGGTGATCCAGTGGCCTTCGCGCTCTTCGCGTGTATGTTGCTGGCGCGACAGCGCCACCGCTTCGGCATGGCCGGCGGAATCGACCTCGACGGCGACCGGCGACAGGCCCTCGGCAAAGAAGACGCCTTCTTCGAGCGCCTTGCCGACCTCTTCGTGATTGAGCGTATAGCTGGGCGAATCGATCAGGCGTTTGCGGTAGGCGATCGTGACGCCGCCCCACTCCTGAATCATTTGCCGGATGCGCGGCGGGCGTGCCTGTTGCGCCGCCGCCGCGCGCTCGTCGCGAATGGCGCGGCCGTGGGCGAGGAACTCGTCGGCAATGGCGGCCTCTTCGTCGGTCCAGGCGGCGCGCACCGCCGCCTCGCCGCGCTCGGCGGCAAGCGTATCGTAGCGGGAAAGAAACTTTTCGACCTGGACCGGGTAATAGGCCATCGATTCGGTGGCGGTATCGATCGCGGTAAGGCCGCCGCCGATGACGACGACCGGCAGGCGAAGCTGCATGTTGGCGATGGTGTCGCGCCGCGCCGCGCCGGTGAGCTGCAACGCCATCAGGAAATCGCTTGCCGCCCGCACCCCACGCGCGACGCCGTTGGGCAGCGGTAACACCGTCGGCTTGCCGGCCCCCATCGCCAGCGCGACATGATCGAAGCCGGCGGCGAAGGCGCCATCGAGGTCGAGCGCGCCGCCGAACCGCACCGCCCCCAGCAACAGGAACTCGCGCCGCCGTTCCAGAATCAGCCGGATGATCTTCAGGAAGTTCTTGTCCCAGCGGACCGTGATGCCGTATTCGGCGACGCCGCCAAACCCTGCCATCACGCGGTCGTCGAGCGATTCGCGAATCGTATCGATGTCGCGGATCGGCTCGAACGCAACCCGCCCGGCGACGCCGTTCTGGGCCGACGGCAGCGGCTCGATCTTCAGGCCGTCGATGCCGACGACCGAATGGCCGTCATTCATCAGATGATGGGCGAGCGTGAAGCCCGCCGGTCCCATGCCGACAACCAGCACGCGCTTGCCCGACCGCGGCCGCGGCATCGGCCGCGCGAAATCCAGCGGTGTCCATCGGGTCAGCAGCGAATAGATTTCAAAGCCCCACGGCAGCGCCAGCACGTCCTTCAGCACCCGCGTTTCCACCTGGGGAATATCGACCGGTTCCTGGCGCTGGTAGATGCACGCCTTCATGCAGTCGTTGCAGATGCGGTGGCCGGTGCCGGCGACCATCGGATTGTCGACGGTGGCGATCGCCAGCGCGGCGACGCTGTGCCCCGCAACCTTGGCCGTATGCATTTCGGAGATGCGTTCTTCGAGCGGGCAGCCGGCCAGCACGACCCCGAAGTGGCTCTTGCGGAACGCGCCGACGGCCTCGCCGGCGGCGGGCTTTTCGCGCAGGCCCCGGGCGCACGAATCCTTGCCCTGGTTGTGGCAGAAGATGCAGTAATTGGCGTCGTCGAGGGCGTGGCGCAGATCGTCGCCGGGATCCGTCAACGCGAAACCCTCGCGCTGCCGTTGCTCTGCCTCGGGTTGCGCCCACGATCGCACGACGCCGCCGGTTCCGGGCACCGCCACTTCGTCGAGGTCCAGCAGATGTTCAGGTTCGATGCGGCCGGGAACGTGGAACAACACGCCGTCGCCATGCCGCGCCGCGCCTTCGGCGGTCCGCGCCGCCCACGCCGCGTAGCGGCCCGCGGCTTCGAGTTCGGTGGCGTGGGCTGCTTCCTCCAGCGACCATTCGGCCACCCGGCGCGCGAACGCAAGTTCGCCGTCTTCGGTATCGAGGGCGGCGCCGGTCGCCGCCTCGAGGGTCGCGCGCAACGCCGGCGCGTCGACATCCTCTGCCTCGGCGCCCCAGGTCTTGACCGCCCGGCGCTGCACGAACAGCCGCTTGCAGGCGTACAGCGGCGCCAGGCGGTGATGGGATTCGGCGAGCGCCGCCGATTCGGTTTCGATGCCGAACAGGCGCGCGACAAAGTCATCGAGTTGGGGCGCCAGCTCGAGCATCAGCGCCGAGGCTTCGGCCCGAACGAGCGCGGCCGGGTTGCTGCGCGCGGCTTCGAGCCGCATGCGCAGGTCCGCGTCGGCATCGCCGAGCCAGTCGAGGAACGCGGCATCGACCCGGGCGACGCCGTCGCGCCGGTACAGGTCGTCGAATGCAAGGTCAAACGAGAGCAAAAGCGCAGGCATCATACGAACCGCATCACTGGCGCCGCTTCATTGGCGCCACATCAATAGCAGCGCGACCGGATCCGCGCCGCCACGGCCCGCGGAACTGTTTCGGAATTCGCGCCGCAACTCAGCCGACGCTGACGACCAGTTGTTCGCGGGCGACGAGGGTCCCGTTCCACACTCGCCGCGCCTCCGCCTCCAGCTCCACCATGAAACTGTCATCGTGGCTTGGATCGTGGTGGAAGATCGCCAGTTGGCGGGCGTTCGCCGCCTGGCAGAGACGCACGCCTTCCTGCCAGGTGGAATGGCCCCAGCCGACGAACTTCGGGAACTCCGCATCGGTGTATGTCGAATCGTAGATCACCAGATCCGCGCCCTCGATCAGCGCCAGGATGTTTTCATCGGGACGGCCGGGGGTGTGTTCGGTGTCGGTGACATAGCACACGGACGCGCCGTCCTTTTCGAGGCGGTAGCCGGTGGCACCGCCGGGGTGATTCAGCTTTGCCGTCCGCACCGCGACATCGTTGCCGATGGTGAACGATTCGCCGGCGACGAAATCGTTGAAATGCTTTGTGGACGCCATCAGCTCGAGCGGCACCGGAAACAATGGCTGTTCGAGATGATCGGCGAGAATCTGCTTGATGCCGCCGCGGGCATGCAAGTGCCCCGCATAGATGCGGATTTCGCTGTCCTGGCGAAAGATCGGCGCGAAGAACGGAAAGCCGTTGATGTGATCCCAATGGGTATGGGACATCAGGATGTTTGTCGACTTCTGACCGCGTGCGACGAATTTGTGCCCCAGGGTATGGATGCCGGTGCCGCAGTCGAGAATGATCGGCAACTCGCCGTCAATCGACACCTCAATGCAGCTGGTATTTCCACCGTACTTCAGGTGGCCTAGCGACGGGCACGCGATGCTTCCGCGAACGCCCCAGAACTTCACGCGCATGGACATGGGCCACCACCAGTGTTTGCCATGGCAAGATCATCCAGTGGCCCCCCCTTCCGGCCCTCTGGCAAAACAGCCCCTCGCGCCCACTGTCATTCACAGCTGCGCCAAAGAATACGCTCGAACTACAGATACCTGAATACCGATCCCGTCTCCACCCTACAATCACAAAATGTCGCTACGCCGCCGCCTAGTCACTGGTCATCTTGCGGAGGCGCTGGGTCAGCACCTTGACCATCGCGCGCACGAAGGCATCGGACTTTTCGAGGCGGCGCTGAAAATCCTGCGGGGTGATGACGATGCAGGTCGCCGGCTCCCTGGCCACCGCCGACGCGGAGCGCGGCTGTTTGTCGACCAGGGCCATTTCGCCAAGCATGTCGCCGGCCTCGAGGGTGCTGACGGTCTTTTTTGTTTCGCCCTGCTCGATCACGATGTCGACACGCCCGGACTGGATCAGATAGGCGCACCGGGGCGGCTCGCCGGTCGTGAAGATGACCTCGCCAACCCGAAACGCCTGTCGCTGCAAGATGTCTCCCGCCACCGGATGATCCTCCGCCGAGCCCGCACGTCCAACAGCCGCCGCCCGAATTCGCGGCCATCAGGGCGCTCAGAATACTGTCAATCGGCGCCCGAGTCCCTCCGTAGATGCGCCCTTGCCGCCCGCCAGGCGATTGCCATCCGGCGACTGAGGGCATATCTCATAGCGAAAGTCAGCTTCAAGGCGGGAACGCATGTCTGAACGCAAGGAAGACTTTGAGAATCTGATGCGGGTCCGGGTGGCCGCGGCGCGTCATATCGCGACCGACGTCCGCCGCTTTGATTTGGAATCCGAAGGCGGCGCGCCGCTGCCCGGATTTCACGCCGGCGCCCACGTGGATATCGTCGTCCATCTGCCCGACCGCACCCGGGCGCTCCGCGCCTATTCGCTCTGCAACGCGCCGTCGGAAAAGCCGGAGCGCTATACCGTCGCCGTGCTGTACGAGGCGGACGGAACAGGCGGCTCAATGTTTCTGCACGAGAGCATCCGGGCGGGATACGTCATCGATATTTCGCCGCCCAGAAACTACTTCGAGCTGGTCGAAGACGCCGAATACTCGGTGCTGATCGCCGGCGGCATCGGCATCACGCCGATTCTGGCGATGGCCCATGAACTGGCCGCGGAACAAAAGCCGTTCGAGCTGCATTACGCCGCCAAGTCGCCGGAGGACATGGCGTTCCGGGACACGATCGAGCCGAACTTCGGCGAGCAGGCGCGGCTGTATTTCGACGGCGGCGATCCGGCCAAGGGCATCGACCTTGGCGCCGTTCTGGGACCGCCGTCGCCGGGGCGGCACGCATACGTCTGCGGACCAAAAGGCATGATCGACGCTGTCCGCGCAACTGCCGAGGCGGCCGGATGGGACGAGGCCAACGTGCATTTCGAAGTCTTCACGCCCCCGGCGCCGCTGTCCGGCGATGCGCCGGTGGAGGTCGTTGCGGCCAAGAGCGGCATCACCGTGCAGGTCGCCAAGGACCAACCGATCCTGGACGCGCTGGAGGATGCGGGGGTCATTTGCGACAGCGACTGCCGGATGGGCATCTGCGGCACCTGCGCTGTCAAGGTGCTGGAAGGGGAACCCGCCCACCGTGACAACGTGCTGCTGAAAAGCGAGCGGGCCGAAGGCATGATGTGCACCTGCGTAAGCCGCGCCACCACGCCACGCCTGGTGCTGGACATCTGACCGGCCGGCGCGGCTGACCGGCCGTTAATCCGCCGTTCAGGAACAGCGGATAGGCTGCCACCGGGTATTTGGCACCGGGAGGCGGCCGTTGCACGATTTTCGCGTTCTGCTGGCGACCACGTCGGATCGCGCCCACGGCGATCTGCCGCGTTGGCTGGCGGCGGCCACGGCGCCGCGGATCACCCGCGCCGCCGACACCACCGAGGCCGCCAACCTGTTGCTGACCGGGGATTTCGATTGCGCATTCGTCGCCGCCGGGCCGCAATCGGTGGACCTGGTCCGCGAACTGCGGCGGTCGGGCATTTCGACGCCGGTGGTCGCGTTGCTGGCGGCCGGCGAAGGCAAGGACGCGGCGGCGGTGGCGCTCCGGGCCGAGTTTCTGGACGCCATCGCCCCCGTCGAGGCCACCGAACTGCGCCTTTCGGCCATTCTGATCGCCGCGTCGCGCATCCCCCGCGCCGAACGCCGGGCCGCCGAAGCCGAGGCCCGGCGCGCCCATCTGACGCTGTACCACCCGGTGACCGGCCTGCCGCAGACGCCGTTGTTCTTTGATCGCCTGGACCAGGG
>JAQBXG010000058.1 GCA_027625125.1 Pseudomonadota bacterium | reverse complement strand
AGATCAATGCGATGAGAAGCCTTCGGGGTGGGGTCAGTGTTGGATGCGATTTTGCAGGCATGGACGAGGAAGCCGTGCTTGTCCGGCCGGCGCCATGCCTTGTTGGCGACAAGGCCGGGGATCAGCGTCACCTGGATGTCGGGAATCTCCAGTTCCGGCCGTGTGCGCAGGAAGGCGCAGGCGTTGATCGGGATCGCGGTGCCCGGGCCGATGCCGAACAGCAGCGCCTGCAGCACCGCCGCCGCGGCGCGGTCGGGCCGCATCAGGTTGCGCAAGCTAATCGGCTGGGAACATTCCCGCGCGATGTAGAAGCCAAGGTGGTCCTGAAGGTTCTGCCCCACCGCCGGCAAATGATCCACCGGCGCGATGCCATGGCCGCGCAGGGCCTCGGCGTCGGCGATGCCCGAGAGCATGAGAAGCTGTGGCGAGTTGATGGCGCCGCCCGACAGCACGATCTCGCACCGCACGCGGATGCGCTGCGGGGTCTCGCCCTGCAGGAAATCGACCGCCGTCGCGCGTGTCGATGCATTTTTACTCCGGTGTTGACATCTTCCTTGCGATAATGCCCATTGTTCCTTGCGATAATGCCCATTGCCGGATCGTTCGCGTCTTGGTGCCGATGAGACGAAGAGCGTGGCGCCTGCCGGACGGTACGAGAGACCGGTTGCGATCACCTGTGGGGGCGTGTCATGCGCATGGGATGGCTAGGCTTTTCGGCACTCGTAGTCGCGGTGTTGCTGGCCGGCCCGTCGGCGGCGGCGACACTCAATGAAGCCAAGGCGAAATTCGCCGACAGGGACTACGTCGCCGCGCGCGCGGCTTACGCCGACGTGTTGCGCACGTCGTTCGCCGGCGATACGGCCCAGGCGACGAAAGACCTGCCGGAGGCACGGCTCAAGGAAGCGCTCGGCCAGTATGGCTGGACGCTGTTCCTGCTCGACGACTATGTCGGCTCGCGCGACGTCTTCGCCCGCTTCGCGCGGCTCGACCCCAAGCGCTTCGAGGCGCAGCTCGGCCTGGCGTGGAACGCCATCAAGCTCGGCGTATACGACGAGGCGGACGGCCTACTGACGAAGGCCGATGACCTCGCCCGGCGGACCGAACGGTCGTCGGTCGACGACGCGCGCGGTTGGCTGGCCGTCAAGCGCGGCGATTACAAGGCCGCCACGAGCAGTTTCAAGCGCGAGGATTCGCGCCAGTTCGAGGAACACGGCGGCTACTACATCGCCGACTCGCAAGTGGGCCTCGCCTGGGTGGCAATCTTCCAGAACGACTGGCGCGAGGCGCAGAACCGCTTCAAGGACGGCCTGGTCCGCAATGCCAACTGCCAGTTTTGTCGCGACGGGCTGGCGCGGGTGAAGCTGCAGGCGGGGAAGGCGGCTGACGCGCTTGCCGAGGCGGTGCGCGGCGCCAAGCTGTCGCGCCACAATTATGGCCTCGTAACCCTCGTCGACCAGATACTCGCCAGCCTCAACGATGTGAACCTCAGCATCGCGACCTACCGCGAGCTTGCCGACGCCCATCGCGGCGACGCCGTGTGGGAAGTCCGTCACGCCAATGCCCTCGTCGCCGCCGGCAAGGCCGAGGAGGGTCGCCAGCTGCTGGCGGCGCTGATCGGCCGCGAGCCCGACAATGCGCTGGCCCGCGCCGCGCTGCGCAACCTGAAATTCGCCGAGCGGGCGATCGTCGCTGAGGGCTGGGAGCAGTACGCGCGCGCCGATTATGCCGGGGCGCTCGACGCCTGCACCGCGCGGCGGGAGGAAGCCAGAGGCCGCAAGAGTGCGGCCGCCGAGGATTGCCGCGGCTGGGCGCTGCTCGCGCTCAACAAGCCGCGCGACGCGGCCGACGCCTTCAAGGCGGCACACGCGATCGACCCCGAATTCTTCTATGCCGATAGCGGTCTCGTGGCCGCGCGCCAGGCTCAGCTCGGCGGCTACACCGCCGCCTGGGCGCAACTCGACGCCGGCCGCTACGACGACGCCGGCAAGGCCTTCGCCGCCGCGCGCGCGAGCGTCGATGCCGACCTGCAATGGTTGGTCGACGACGGGCTGGCCTGGATCGAGTACTACAAGGGCAATCGTGCCGGCGCGCGCGCCGCCTTCGAGCGCATCGTCGCGGCCAATCCCGACGCCTATCTGTCGCAACGCGGCCTTGGCCTCATCGCCCTCGACGAGGCCCAGCACCAGCGCGCCGTCGAGCTGCTAACGAAATCCTTCGAGCGCGCGCCCTACCAGGCGGTCGCTGCTTACACCACGCCGGCCTTGCGGCTGATCGAGGCCAGTCGCCATGCCGAGGCGCAGGCGGTTCTCGACCTCGCCGAGCGCGCGTGGCCGCTGTCGGCCGACGTGCAGTTACTCGCCGCGCGGGCCTACAAGGGTCTGGGCGACGAGCGCCGGGCGAGCGAGAAGGCAGTCGCGGCGGCGGCGCTCGCTCCCGCCTATATCGAGCCCGTCTTCGACAAACTCGGCCTCTCGGCCGGCCTCGCGCGCAATGCCTACCTGTCCCTCGGCTGGGGGCTCTATTACGCGGGCTTGTCTGATGCGGCGCGCAACCGCTTCCGCCAGTATCTCGCCGCCGGCGGCACCGACCGGAGCGGCGAGCTCGGCCTCGGCTGGACCGAACTCGCCATGGGCGATGCCAAGGCGGCCGAGGCCGCGTTCGGCAAGGCGCTCGCCACCAGGGAAGATGCCGATGCGCTCGCCGGCAGGGGCTGGGCCCGCCTCGGCCAGAACGATCCGGCGGCGGCCGAATCGTCGTTCCGCAAGGCGCTCGGCCTCGTCGCGGGCCACCTCTCGGCGGGTGAGGGCATCGCGGCGCTCAAGTTCCGCCTCACTGCCTTCGTCAAGGACGGCTGGGACAAATATTATCGTGGCGCCTATACCGACGCGCTGGCAGCCTGCGAAGCCAAGCGCGACGCGGCCAGAAGCGCGCGCAATCCGGCGGCGGAGGACTGCCGCGGCTGGTCGCTGCTCGCGCTCGGCAGGCCGGAGGAGTCCGAGAAGGCATTTGCCGCGGCTCTCGCCATCGACCCCGCCTTCTTCTATTCCGAAAGCGGCCGCATCGCCGCCAAGCGCGCTGGCCTTGTGACCTACGACGAGGCCTGGAGCCTCGTACTGCTCGGCCGTTACGACGAGGCGAAGGCCAAGTTCGGGCGCGCCCGCATCGGCCTCGGCCAGGAATTCGTCTGGTTGATCGACGATGGCCTCGCCTGGCTCGACTACTACGGCGGCAACCACGACGCCGCCAAAAGCGCCTTCGACCGCATCGTGGCGGCGACCCCGGCGGCCTACCTGTCGCGCAAGGGTCTCGGCTACGTCGCCGTCGCGAAGAAGGACTGGCGCAAGGCAGTCGAGGAGCTGACCCGGTCGTATACCACAGCACCGTACCAGCCGGTCGCCGCGTATACTGAATCGGCGCTGAAGATGGTCGAGGCCGGCCGGCACGAGGAGGCTCGCGGCATCCTCGAAGCTGCGACGAAGGTGTGGCCGCTGTCGGCCGACGTGCGGGTGCTGCTCGCGCGCGCCTACAAGGGATTGCGCAACGAGGATGCGGCGGTGGCCCATGCCGTTGCGGCCGCGCGGCTCGCGCCGGCCTACATCGACGCGGTATTCGACGGGCTCGGCCTGCCGGGCGCGAAGGTGCGGGACGCATGGCTCGCGCTCGGCTGGGGGCTCTACTACGCCGGTCGCGGCGCGGATGCGATCAAGCGCTTCGACCAGTATCTCGGCGGCGGCGGTACGGACGTCACGGCACGCCTCGGGCGCGGCTGGGCGTCGCTGGCTGTCGGCGATGCCAGGGCAGCCGAGGCGGCCTTCCTCAAGGCGCTGGAGGCGGGGGAGAACGCCGACGCCCATGCCGGGCTTGGCTACGTCGCTTTGGCCGGCGATCACGACGCCGACGCGGAGAAGAGGTTCCGCCGGTCGCTCGAACTCGCGGCCGGCTATGCGCCGGCGCAGAGCGGCATCGGAACCGTCAAGTTCCGCGAGACGGCGATCGTGCGCGACGGCTGGGACGCCTATTGGCGCGGTGAGTACCAGAAGGCCCTCGATGCCTGCACGGCACGGCGCCAGGACGCGGCGAAACGCAAAAGCGCCGCGGCCGAGGACTGCCGCGGCTGGGCGCTGCTCGGCCTCGAACGCCATGAGGACGCCGCCAAGGCCTTCGAGGCGGCACTGAAAGTCGATCCCGGGTTTTTCTACTCGCAGAGCGGCCTCGTCACGGCCAAGCAGGCCGGCATGGCCCGCTACAACGAGGCCTGGAGACTGATCGGCGAAAAGCGCTGGGACGACGCCGCCGCGCGCCTCGCCGGGGCGCGCGGTGACGTCGAGCCGCGGTTGCGCTGGCTGATCGACGATGCACTTGGCTGGATCAAATTCTACAAGGGCGACCATGCCGGGGCCGCGCAGGCGTTCGACGCCATCGTGCTCGCCAATCCGCAGGCCTACCTGTCGCGGACCGGCCTCGGCTTCGTCGCCGTCGAGCGGCGCGACTACGCCAAGGCGGTCGAGCATCTGACGGCGTCGTTCACGGTGGCGCCGTACCAGACGATCGCCTCCTACACGGCGCCGGCGATCAAGCTGCTCGACGCCAAAAAGTCCGGGGAAGCGCGCGCGGTGCTCAATCTCGGTGAGCGCGCCTGGCCGTTGTCGGCCGACATCCAGTATTTGCAGGCGCGCGCCGCCCAGGGGCTCGGCAACGAGACCGAGGCTGCGCGCCACGCCGTGCTGGCAGCCAGTCTCGGGCCGACGTTAATCAACGATGCGTTCGACAAGCTCGGCCTGCCGGCGGCCAAAGTGCGCGACGCCTACCACGTGCTCGCCTGGGGTCTCTACTTTGCCCGTGCCAACGAGGCCGCGATCAAGCGCTTCGACCAGTACATCGCCGCCGGCGGCGACGATCCCAATGCGGTGCGCGGTCGCGCCTTCGCGCTGTTCCGCCTCGACCGCATCGACGACGCGATCGCCGGCCTGAGCAAGGTGCAAGGCCACGAGCGCGACAACCGCCTGCAGCCCATCGTCGAAAACATTCCGATTCCGGGCACCAGCACCACCTGGCCGCTTGCCTACGACGCCTCGTCGACGCTGGCCTGGGCGCTGCTGCGCAAGGGCGATGCCAAGGGTGCCGACCAGGCGTTCCGCAAGGTGCTGGAGACGCACCCGTTCTGGATCGACGCGCTGACCGGGCTCGGCTATAGCCTCGAGGCGCTGGGGCGCGAGGACGAAGCGCGCGCCCGGTTCGCCGAGGCGCTCAAGCTCGCCCCAAGCTATCCCGACGCGCTGCAGGGATACGCCAAGGTCAGCGGCGGTGAGCGGCCCGGATGAGCGCGGGGGGCACCTGGCGCCTCGCCTCCCGCGTGCGGCTGGAAGCGGATCCCGACGGGGAGGGGGGCGTGCTGCTCGACACGGCGACGGCGACCGTGTGTGCCATCAACGCCACGACGATGACGCTGCTCGACGCGCTCCGCCGTGGCTGCGACATCGACGCGTTGGCGGCCGCGCTCACCCGGGAATACGACGTGCCGGTCCGCCGTGCCCGCGAGGATGCGCGTGGCCTGCTGCGGCAATTGCGGGCGATGGGCCTCGTCGATGCCGCAACCTGATCTTGGCGTTGTAATTTCCGGTTTTGGTGGCCTCGACAATCCCGAACCCGGGACGCCGGTCGCCCGCGCGCTGCGGCTGGGCTGGCGCGGTGGCCTGCATATCACGGCGCTCGGTTACGACCGCTGGATAACCGGCGCGTGGTCGCCGGGCCTCGTCGACCGGCTGGCGCTCGTCCCGCCGCTTGCCAATGGCGACGAAGCGGTATTCGCGCGCCTCATGAAGCTGCATCGCGAGCGGCCGTTCGCCGCCCTGTTGCCCTGCCTCGACCTCGAGATTCGCGTCTACGCCCGCCTTGCCCAGCGCCTGCGCGCGGCCGGCATACGCACGCTGTTGCCGCCGGCACCGGCGATCGAAGCGGTCACGAAGCCGTCGCTGCCGCTGTTCTGCCACACCAACGGCATTGCCACGCCGCGCACGGTCTATGTGGCCAACCCGTGGGACGTGCCGTTTTTCGCGAGCGGCTTCAGCTACCCGCTGATGGTCAAGGGAACTGTCGCCGGCGCGCGCCGCGTCGACGGTCCCGACGCCGCGGTGCAGGCCGCGGTCGGGCTCAACGCTCGCTGGGGCGGCGGTGTATTGCTGCAGGAATGGATCGACGGCGAGGAGTTCGTGGTTGCCATGCTGGCGCGCGAGAACGGTTCGCCGCTCGGCATGGTGCCGATGCGCAAGCTCGCGGTGAACCAGCGCGGCAAGGGCGTCGTCGGGGCCGTGATCGACGACCGTGACCTCGCGCGCGAGGCCCTCACGATCCTGCGCCGGCTCAACTGGGCGGGGCCGCTGGAACTCGAATTCGTGCGCGAGCGGCGCACCCGTCGCTTATACCTGATCGAGATCAACAACCGCTTCCCGAACTGGATTCTGCTGTCGCACTGGGCCGGTTGCAACCTGCCGGCCCTGTTGCTGCGGGAGATCCTCGAGCCGGGCCGCAGCCGTCGGCGCAGCGCCCGCCCCGGCACCGCTTTCGTGCGCGACGTCGAGGAAATCGTGGTGCCCGGCGCGGCGGTCGAAACGCTGGCGCGACGGGGCGTCAGCAAGGGACTCGCACGGCCGCGCGCCCGCGCAACGCGCCATCGTGCCGACGGTATCCGCGTTGCAGTCACCGGGCTCAATTCCTTCGATCAGGTGATGCCGGGCATGGGTGTCGCGGCGGCGCTCCGACAGTCGCCAGAGGTCACGGCGGTCTATGGCCTGGGCTACGGGCCTTACGATGCCTGCCTTTACCGCGACGATCTGTTCGACGGCGGCTACCGGGTGCCGCCCGACGTCGAAGGCGATGCGCTGGTCGAGTGGCTCGCCGGCCTGCGGCGCAGGACGGAGGTCGACGCCGTGCTGCCCTGCCTCGATTTCGAGGTGCCGGCCTACGCCGCGGTCGCCGGCAAGCTCGCGGCGGCCGGCGTGGCGACGCTGCTGCCGGCAGCCGAGGCACTTGCCGCCGTCAGCAAGCTCGCGCTCGGCAGCGCGCGACTGCGGCACGACTGGGGCGCGTTCTATATCCCGGCGGCGCATCGTGCCGGCAAGGCCGATGCGCTGCGCCGTGCCGTCGCGGAGCTCGGCTTCCCCCTGGCGCTCAAGGGGCGCGGCTCGGAAACCGCGGTCGCCAGCACGCCGGCCGAGGCAGCTGCGATCTGGCAGGGCATGGTGGCGCGCGGCGAACGCGATGTCCTGGTACAGACCTTCATCCATGGCGACGAGTTCTCCGTCGCCGGCGTGTGCGACCGCGACCACCGGCTGGTCGCGGCAACGACGATCAAGAAGCTGCTGGTCTGCGACCGCGGCAAGACCTGGGGCGCGCGCGCGGTCGAACTGCCGGCACTGGTCGCCGCCGTCGGCGACTTCCTCGCGGCGCGGCGCTGGTGCGGTCCGTTCGAGCTGGAGTTCATACGCGACAGATTCACCGAGCGTTTTGCCTTGCTCGAATGCAATCCGCGCTTTCCGGCGTGGATCGGCTTCTCGACGGCTTTCGCGGCCAATCTGCCGCGCCTCGCCGTGCTTGCAGCCCTCGGTCGCCCGCTGCCGTCGTCGCGTCCGGCCGACGACGGAATATTCACCCGCAACTGCCAGGAACGACCGGTGGCGCCGCTTGCCATCGCCTCCTTCGCCAATACCGGAGTGGTCCGCCATGCCCGCGCGTAAGCCTTACGAGGCGCCGCGTCTGCGCCAGCTGGCCGTCGGGCCGATGGGCAAGCACCGCCTCGTCGACGTGCTGCCGGCGGGCGAAGTCGAGGGCGGCTGGGACGTCGCCGACCTGATCGCCCGGTTCGGTTCGCCGCTGTTCATCGTCTCCGAGGAACGGCTGCGGGCGCTCTACGGCAAGTTCCTCGAGACCTTCACCGGCGATGGCGTGACCACGCGCATCGCCTATTCCTACAAGACCAACTACCTGCCCGCCCTGTGCGCGGTGATGGCCGGGGAGGGCGCGTGGGCGGAGGTCGTGTCGGGCATGGAGTACAGCCTTGCCCGCGCGCTGGGCGTGCCGGCCCCGGAGATCGTCTTCAACGGCCCGTACAAGACGCGGGAGGAGCTCGAGCGCGCGATCGGCGAAGGAGCGCTGGTCAACATCGACGGATTCGACGAGCTCGCGGCCGTCGAGGCGGTAGCACGGTCGGTCGGGCGGACCGCAAGGATCGGTCTGCGCATCAATTTCCGCGCCGACAACCAGGTCAACTGGACCAAATTCGGCTTCAGCGTCGAGCATGGCGAGGCCGAGGAAGCGCTGGGTCTCATCGTCGGCAAGCGGCGGCTGTGGCTGGAGGCGCTGCATAATCACTGCGGTACCTACAACGTCGACCCCGGCATCTACACGCGGGCCGTGCGGGCCCTGCTGCAGGTCGCGCGCAGCGCCCGCCGCCTCGGCCTTGCACCGACCGTCATCGACCTCGGCGGAGGTTTTCCCTCCGCGAACGTATTGAAGCCCGCCTTTGCCGCACCGGGAATGGCCCGGCGGCCGGGCGAGCTGCTCGACGAGTTCGCCGACGCGGTCCTGAAGCCGCTCGCCCGCGCGCGCGGGCTGTTCGGCCCGACACCGACGCTGATCCTCGAGCCCGGCCGCGCCGTCGTCGACAGCGCGATGCAGCTTGCCTGCACCGTCGTGGCGACGAAGGAGATCGCGGGCCAGGGTGCCGCAGTCGTGGTCGATGCCGGCGTCAACGTCCTGCCGACGGCATACTGGTACAACCACCATGTCGATGCCGTCGACAGCGCCGACAGCGACACCGCCGACGGGATGCGACAGGTTACGGTCTACGGGCCGCTATGCATGCAGATCGACGTGCTGCGCGAGCAGGCGCTGCTGCCGCCGCTCGCCGTCGGTACGCCGCTCGTCATCCACAATGTCGGCGCCTACTGCCTCACCCAGTCGATGCAGTTCATCCAGCCGCGTCCGGCGGTGGTGATGATCGGACCGGACGGTCCGGTCGTCGTCCGCCGCCGCGAGGAATGGCGCGACATCTTCGCGCTCGACAGCGTGCCCGCGCGTCTGCGACGCGAGGGTCATGCGCTCTGAACTGCAGGCCGCCGGGCTGGCACGCGCCGTTGCACTGGCGCTCGCCCGCGTCGCCTTCGCCGATCGTCCGGCGTCGGGCGTGCTGGTCCTCGCCGCGACGGCCCTGCT
>JAQBXG010000057.1 GCA_027625125.1 Pseudomonadota bacterium | reverse complement strand
CAGATCGTGCCGTTCATCCCTGACCCCCTGTCGCCAATCTCGTCTCCGGTGGACAGCGCCGCCGGTGCCGGCACACTACCGCAGCCGCATCGCCCCGACCACTAGCGGCCGTTGCGGTGCCACTGGCGCAGCAGGTCGAGATCGATCCATCGCCGTCCGCGGCCGTCGCCGGACACCAGCTGCATCGGCGCATCCGGCTCACCCAGGCTGTCGGCGACCGCCAGCGCGCCGGGGAACTGTTGGTCCCGGGTATAGCTGGAGGTCGTGATGACGGCGGGAACCCCGGCGGCGGTGGCGGAATCGAGACCGTTACGGGAGTCCTCCATCGCCAGGCAATCGGCGCCCGAAAGGCCCAGTCGCTCCAGCGTCCACAAATAGATGTCCGGCGCCGGCTTCTTGTTCGGGATGACGCCGCCGGCGCCGACGACTTCGAACCAGTCCAGCCGTACCGGGTCCGGCGAATGATCGAGCAGCGCCGAGATGTTCGGCGCACTGGTCGTGGTGGCGATGGCCAGCCGCATGCCGGCGTCCCGCGCCTCGGCCAACAGCCGCGCGACCCCGGGGCGGAGCGGCAATTCGCCCCGTTGCAGCGCCGCGACGTATTCGGCGGTCTTCTGCTTATGCATGGCGTGCACCGTTTCGACCATGGCGTCATCGGGCAGTGCGTCCGGCCGTTCGGTGCGAACGTAGTGCGTCATTCGCTCGACGCCGCCGGTGACGCGCAACAGATCGCGGTATTTGTCCCAGTCCCACTCCCAATCCAGACCGCGCGCCGAAAACGTGCGATTGAACGCGGCCCGGTGCGCCTCTTCGGTTTCCGCCAGGGTGCCGTCCACGTCCCAGATCAATGCCTTTAGAGTCAAGAGTCCTCTCCGGATGTTGTTGCCCGAACCGTCCCCCACAAAATAGTCCGTTGGCGAAGATGGCAAGCGCGAACGCGGCGCACGGCTGGCGGGCGCGGCGAGCGAACATCCGGAAACCTAGTCGACCGCGACCAGCGTCCGCACGTACCGGCCGATGCCGTCTTCGAGGGTCGTGAACGGCGCGTCATAGCCCGCCTCGCGCAGGCGGTCGATGCGGGCGCAGGTGTAATTCTGGTACCGCCGGCGCAGCGGCGCGGGCGTATCGATGAACTGGATTTCCTCGGCGCGACCCATACTGGCAAACACCGCCCGTGCGAGGTCGAGAAAGCTGCGCGCCGTTCCGGTGCCGACATTGAACAGCCCCGAAACGTCGCCGTGGTCCAGCAACCACAGCATCACCGCAACGCAATCATCGACATGGATGAAATCGCGGCTTTGTTCTCCGTCGCCGTAGTCCGGGTGGTGGGAGCGGAACAGCCGCACCCGACCATCGTCGACAACCTGGCCCCAGGCCTGGTGCACGACGCTGCGCTGCGCCCCCTTGTGTTCCTCATTGGGGCCATAGACGTTGAAGAACTTCAGCCCCACGGTTTGTGGCGGCGCGCTGACACCGTTCGCCAACATGCGAGCGACGCGGCGATCGAACAGATGCTTCGACCACGCATAGGCATTGAGCGGACACAATCTCGCCAGCGCCTCGGGCGACGGGTCGTCGTCGAATCCGTTCGCGCCGTCGCCATACGTCGCCGCCGACGAAGCATAAATCAGCCGGACATTGTGGGCGGCGCACCATTCCCACAGCGCCAGCGAAAACATCGTGTTGTTTTCCATCAGCAACGCGGCGTCGGATTCGGTCGTGTCGGAGATCGCCCCCATATGCACGATTGCGTCCACCGCGCCGGCGCTGCCGTTCAGAAAATCGAACAGATTCTCCGGCGGCACGATGGCGGACACCTCGCGCATCGCCAGGTTGCGCCATTTCGCGTCCTTGCCCAGCCGGTCGCAGACCAGCGTTTCGGTCTCGCCCCGTTGTTCGAGAGCGGCGACAAGGTTGGAGCCGATGAACCCGGCGCCGCCGGTCACGACGATCATGTCGTTCCTCCGCCGGCCTTGTTCACCAATCGGCTGGAGCTTTCGCCGGGCACGAGATTCGCCAGCACGACGCGGCCGCCCGCCGCCCGAACGATGTCGGCGCCGACGACCTGGTCGATGGTGTAGTCGGCGCCCTTGACCAGCACGTCCGGGCGAACCGATTCGATCAGCCGGATCGGCGTATCCTCGGCGAACAGCACGACCAGATCGACATCCGCCAGCGAAGCCAGCACCGTCGCGCGGGCCGCCTCGTTCTGCACCGGCCGGTCTCGTCCCTTCAGGCGCCGCACCGATGCGTCGCTGTTCAATCCGACGACAAGCCGAGCCGCCGTCGCCCTCGCTTGGCGCAACAGCGATACATGGCCAGGATGCAGCAGATCAAAGCAGCCATTGGTAAATGCGACGGTGTCGCCGCTGCGCCGCCAGCGCTGCACGCGCTCGACCGCACCGGCCAGCGTCGATATCTTTTCGTCTGCCGCCAACCGCTCGCGGGCATACAACGCGGCGACGACTTCGCCGGGGCGCGCGACCGCCGTGCCGACCTTTTGCACGACCACGCTCGCGGCGGCGTTCGCCAGTTCGGCCGCGTCCCGCAGACTGCCCCCCGCCGCCAGCACGACGGCCAGCGTGGCGACAACGGTATCGCCGGCGCCGGACACATCGAAGACTTCGCGCACCCGCACCGGCAGATGGGTCGCCGTGTCGCGCTCGACAATGCTCATGCCGTCCTTGCCGCGGGTTACGATGACCGCGTCGGCGTGGGTGATGGCGAGAATCCCGGCCGCCGCGACTTCCGCTTCGTCGCTGGTCGTCACCGGCAATCCGGTCGCGGCGGAAAGTTCCGCCGCATTGGGCGTGATCGCGGTGACGCCGCGATAGTGCCTGTAGTCGGTGCCTTTCGGATCGACGAGGACCGGTATACCGGACTCCCGCGCCTTTGCGATCACCGCCATCGCCAGCGTGTTGCCCAGCGCGCCCTTTGCATAGTCGGACAGCACGACGGCGCCGACGCCGGCCATCGCATCGACCGCCGCCTGGCGTACCGCCGCCGCGTCGTCGGCCGAGATTTGCCACAGGTCTTCGATATCGGCGCGCAACAGTTGCTGCGCGCCGGCGACATAGCGCGTCTTGACGGTCGTGCGGCGCTGTTTCGCGGTGATCAGGTGCGCCTCGACCCGTTCCGCCTGCTCTGCGAGCACTGCGACCTCGGTCCCGGCGGCATCGTCGCCGACCAGTCCGACCAGTACCGCCGTCGCGCCCAGCGCAGCCGCGTTGCGCGCTACGTTTCCCGCCCCGCCCAGCATCACGTCTTCGGATACGACCCGCACGATCGGAATCGGCGCTTCGGGGGAAATGCGGGTGACGTTGCCGCGCACAAAGCGGTCCAGCATGACGTCGCCGACCACCAGAATCCGCACCGCGCCCAGGCGCTCGATGCGTTCGGCGACGTTGGCGCGCACCGTCAAATCAACCCCAGGCGCTGTTCAAGCGCCGCGCAAAGGGTATGCCCCAGAAAGATATGCGCCTCCTGGATCCGCGCCGTACCGGCGGCGGGCACCCGCAACAGCGGATCGGCGATGCCGGCGAGGACGCCGCCGTCGCCGCCGGAGAACGCCGCGGCGACCAGGCCACCCGCCGCCGCGGCGCGAAGCCCGGCGGCGACATTGGCGCTGTTGCCGGATGTGGAGATTCCGATCGCCACGTCGCCGGGCTTCCCCAGCGCCTCGATCTGCCGCGCGAACACCTGCTCATAGCCCAAATCGTTGCCGGCGGCGGACAGCACCGACGAATCGGTGGTCAATGCGATCGCGGCGACCGGCGCGCGGTCGCCCTGGTAGCGAACGACGAGTTCGGCGGCGATGTGCTGGGCGTCGGCTGCGCTGCCGCCGTTGCCGAACAACAATATCTTGCCACCGCCCGCGACCGCCGTAACGCAGTGGTCCACCAGCGAGGCGAACTCCGCCGCGACCGCGTCCGCGACCGCCGCGAATACCCTGTTGTGCGCGTCCAGTTCGGATCGAAGAAACGCCGCCGCTTCCATGGCTCCTCAGGTCTGCAACAGCCGCTGCTCGCGGCCGGCGAGGACAAGGCACGTCAGCCGCCCGCTGGCCCAGGCCATCGTGTCGATTCCGATGCGCGTGTCCTCGAACGCCACCGTATCGCGAGGGGTGTGCCCGTAGACAATTGTTTTTCCGAAATCCTCGTCGGATTGCAGGAATTCGTCGCGAATCCACATCAGATCGCGGGGGTCCTGGCGGTCCAGCGCAACGCCGGGGCGGACTCCGGCGTGGACAAAGAAATAGTCGCCGACCGAGGCCGAACGCCGAAGACCCTTCAGAAACGCAACATGCGACTCCGGCAGCGCGGCGGCCAGGCGCGAGCGAATCTCCGTCTGCGGAAGGTGCGCGTCGATACCATAGCTTTGCAGCGTCGCGGCGGCGCCGTTTTGCAGCCAGATTTCCGCCAGACCGGAATCTTCCAGAAACCGCAGCAAAAAATCCTCGTGGTTGCCGCAAAGATGCACGGTTTCAAATCCCGGCCCAGGCCCGGCCGGCAGCATGTCGAGCACGCCGCGGCTGTTTTCGCCCCGGTCCAGATAGTCGCCGAGGTAGATGGCGATGCGGCGCGGCTCCGGCGCGCGGGACGCATCGTCGCGCACGCTTGTGTGCAGTCGCCCGAGCAGATCGGCGCGCCCGTGGATGTCGCCGAAGGCGTACACCCGAATTCCAGGACCGGTATCAGGAGGCAATCGCGTCGCCACGGCTATTCCCGCGGCGAATGCTTGGCGAGAATCCGCTGCAAAGTGCGCCGATGCATGTTCAACCGCCGCGCCGTTTCGGAGACATTGTGATCGCACAGCTCATAGACGCGGTTGATGTGTTCCCAGCGTACGCGATCGGCGGACATCGGATTTTCCGGCGGAAGCGCATGTTCGTCGCCCGCCGATTGCAGCGCCGCATGGATTTCGTCGGCGTCGGCGGGCTTTGCGAGGTAGTCGACTGCCCCCGCCTTCACTGCCGCGACCGTCGACGCGATATTGCCGTATCCGGTCAGAATAACGATCCGCATGTCTTCCCGCGCCGCCTGAAGCTGCGGCACCAACTGCAAACCGTGGCCGTCGAGCAGGCGCAGATCGACCACCGCATACGCCGGAGCCGATTCCGATACGCGCGCCAACGCATCGGCGATGCCGGCCGCCGTCGAGACTTCGTAGCCGCGTTTTTGCATCGCCAGCGCGAGGCGGCTGCGAAACGGCTCGTCATCGTCGACGACGAGCAACGTGCAATCGCCGGACAACGCTTCGGCAGTGTCTTCGGATTCGGTCACGGCGCAGGCGTCGATCTGGATTCAAGCGCCGCCCGCGGCCATACGATCTCCACCCGCGCACCGCCTTCGACCCTGTTGGATATCATCATCACGCCTCCGGTTCTCTCCAGCAGCGTTTTCGAAATGAACACACCGAGTCCCAGTCCTTCGCCCCCGGAGCGGGAAGAAATGTACGGCTCGCCGATGGCGCCGAGGACGTCGTGGGGAAATCCGGGACCGTCGTCGAGCACCCGGATGTGGATTTCCCGGCTGTCTGCCTCGGCTTCGATCATAACCCGGCTCCGGGCGAAATCTACTGCGTTTTCAATGAGATTTGTCAGTCCGTGGACGACTTCGGGCCGCCGGATCACATGCAGAGCGCCGTCCCCCGGCGCCTCAATCGAAACCTGGACGCCGTCCCGGTGCTGGTGGGCGGCAGCTTCGCGCAACAGGCTCTCGAGACCCTGCCACAGGTAGGAATGCTCGCTCTCCCGCTCTGGACCCTTGGCGATTCGTCCGAGGATGTCGCGGCAGCGGCGCGCCTCGCTGGCGATCAATTCGACATCGCTGGCGAGTTCGGATTCCGGCGCGACAGAACGCAGCATTTCGCCGGCCGCCATCGTGATCGTGCCCAGCGGCGTGCCGAGTTCGTGGGCGGCGGCGGCAGCAAGTCCACCCAGCGCCGACATGCGCTGTTCCCGCGCCAATGCAATCTGGGTCGCGACCAGCGCGTCGGACATGCGCCGCGCGTCGGCTGCCAGTCGCCATAGATACGCGCCCAGAAACGCGATACCGACCATCGTCGCCGTCCATTGCCCGTACAGGTACAGGTCCGGAAAGGCAGCGCCATCGCGGGCGCCGGGCAGCGGCCGGTGAACCAGCGCCAGCACGGTGACGCACACCATCGCCAGCAGTCCGATCAACAGCGTCGAGCGCAGGCTGAGGATCGTCGCCGAAACCGCGACCGGCGCCAGAAACAGCAACGAAAACGGATTGCCGAGGCCCCCGGTCAAATACAGAAGCGCCGCGAGTTGGAGCGTATCGTAGGCCAGCAGGGAGGCCGCCGCCCCGTCGGACAGGCGATGCGACGACGGATAGCGGATGCTGGCGACGAGATTGAGGGCGATCGACAGCGCGACAATCGTCATCGCCGGCGCGAGCGGCAAATCCTTGCCGAGCGCAAACGCCAGAAAGAAGATCGTCGTCATCTGGCCGGTGATCGCCAGCCAGCGAATCAACACCAGCGTACGAAGGCGGACGGGCTTGTGGGCGCGGTGGATGGTCGCCGCCGGCCGCGACGCCGGAGCCAGGGTCTGCATGCTCACCGGACTGCGGGGGCCTGGTCCATCGCGGGATTGTGTCCCGCGCCTGGCCGGATGGCAAATCCGGCCGCGATCCAAAGCACGGATGGCAAATCCGGCCGCGATCCAAAGCACGGATGGCAAATCCGGCCGCGATCCAAAACACGGATGGCAAATCCGGCCGTGGTCTAGCGCAGCGGCGGCGGGGCCTTTGATGCGCTGCGCTTTTCGCGAATGAGATCGAGCATCGATGGATGACGATCCGAATTCCGGTAACGGCGCAAGATGTTTTCGATCCGGAGCGCCAGTTCCGTCGGGTCGAACGGTTTGGTCACGTAGTCGTCCGCGCCCTGTTCCAGCGCCGCGAGACGATCCGCCCGCCCGCAGCGCGCCGTCACGACGACAAACGGCGTCGCCCGGCGCGACTTGATCCACCGCGCCAGCACCATTCCATCCTCGTCCGGCAGGCCCAGGTCCAGCAGTACGAGATCAAAATCTTCGTGTTGCATGCACTCGCGCACCGCCGCGCCGGACCCCACGTCGCGGACCAAATGCCCGCGCCCGTCAAACACACCGCGGATCAGCGCCCGGATGTCCGGATCGTCCTCGACTATCAGGATTCGTGACCCGTTAAGCGCCTGCTTCGACAAGACCAACTACCCTGTTCCGTCCAATCCGCCGACGCGACCGGAGGTTGCGGCCCCTGACCGGGAACCGCAGCTTGCGCACAGGTTATCGCATGCCGACCCACATATCCCGGAATCAGCGGCGTAAAGATGTTGTTTCGGAATGCCGCAAGCCCCGGGTCCGCGGCTCACGGCAACCGCCGCGTCTCGCCGATGGCGAGGACCCAGACCCGGTCCGCCGCGAGATCGCGTGCCCGCGCCCGGGCCCGAAACCGGGCCGGAGCCTCGAACGGCGGCTCGGTCCCCAGTTGGATCGTGCCCCAGTGCATCGCAATGAGCGTCCCGGCGCCCATGTCGAGCGCGAGGTCCACCGCCTCCTCAGGCGTCGTATGGGAATACTGCATCATCGCCCGCGGTTCATAGGCGCCGATGCCGACGATGCCATAGTCGAACGGACCGAACCGGTCGCCCAGATCGGCGAAATACGGCGCATACGCAGAATCGCCGGAGAAATAAATGCGCTTGCCGGCGCCGGCGATTGCCGCCCCCATCCACAGCGTCCGGTTTTCGTCGGCAAGCCCCCGTCGCGACCAGTGGCGCGCCGGCAGCGCGGTGACCGTGATCGCTGCAATCTCTGCTGACTCGAACCAGTCGATTTCGTGGACCCGTTCGAAACCAAGACGCACGAACGTAGCGCCAAGGCCCAATGGCACGACCACCGTCGTCGTGTCCTTGTTCGGCAATGCGGCCAGCGTGCGTTCGTCAAGGGAATCGTAATGATTGTGCGACAACACGATGACATCGATCGGCGGCAGATCGGCAATCGGAATACCGGGCGGCACGAATCGCTTCGGGCCGATGAAGTTCGCCGGCGACGCGCGTGGCATCAGGAACGGATCGGTCAGGATCGTCATGCCGACGAGCCGGATCAGGAACGTCGCGTGCCCGATCCAGGTGATCGAATCCGCATCGCCCGCCGCCGCCAGGGCTGCAACTGCATCGGCCGCCGGAAGGACATGGCCCGGCGGAATCGCCGGCGCTTGCGCCGACCATTGCAGTCGCTGCCACGAGAATTCGAGGTAGGTCGAGAACGGAATGTCGCGCTCCGGTGCGCCGTCCAGATTGCGGAATCCGTCGGCGGTATGCCACGGCTTGTCCTGCGGCGGACTCTGCTGCGCCGTCGCCGCGCCGAACATGGTCCATGCGCCGAATACGGTTGCGCCGAACAACGTCGCACCGGCGGCAACGCGGCGCAGATGTCCGGTCACGACACGAACCGCAGCAACGCGAGGCCGGTGATGGCCGCGAACACCAGCAGACAGCCGACGCCGTACAGATACACCGCCCGCGCCAGGTGCCCGGCGGCCGGACGCGCGTCGATGATTCCGATGGCGCCCGCGAACGCCCCGGCCGGCCAACGCAGGACCGCCGGGCGCACATCGTCGCTCCGCCGTCGCAAGCCCTTCATCGCGCCGGCAACCCCGCGCCCCGGCGCAAACAGCGCCGCCGCGACCAGCAGGCCGCCGGCCAGCAGCGCCGGAATCGCCAGCAGAACCGCGTTGAGGCGGCTTGCGGTCAATCCGAACTCTGCGAACCTCTCGGCGTCGTCCGGCAGCAGACGCCCGGCGACGTTTGCGGCGCGGTACGCAAACAGCCCCGGCAATCCCAGCATCACAAACCAGAATACCGCCGCCACCAGCCCGTCGGCGAACCGCGCCGCCAGATACGCCGCCGACGCTCGCGCCAGACCGGCATCGTCCAGAGTTGCAGCGCCGCTGCCGAGAAAGCGCGCCGCAGCGTCGCGGCCCTTGGCCAGGCCGTTGGCCAGGCCCCTGGACGTTGCCGCCACGTCCTCGCCGGGGCGGCGCAGCGACAGCGCCGCCGCCAGCGCGAACGCCAGCAGCACCCAGCCATAGGGAACCGCGGCGGCGACTTCGTCGATGGCCCAACCGATACCCCCGGCCCCGGCCAGCACCAGGACGACGACGGCGGCGCCGCGCACCAGCCGCTTGCCGCGGCTGCGCCACGGGCGATTCAACCGCCGCTCCAGCTCGGCGAC
>JAQBXG010000056.1 GCA_027625125.1 Pseudomonadota bacterium | reverse complement strand
TGTCTTCGGTCGCGCCAACGATTTCCACGTCGGGATCCACGCCGTAGGCCTGAATGGTGCGGCCCGAGGGCGTGTAGTAGAGCGCCGTGGTGAGCCTGAGCGCGCCCTCCCTGGGCAGCGGCATGATGGTCTGGACCGTGCCCTTGCCGAAGCTTCGACTGCCCATGAGGGTCGCCCGGCCGTGGTCCTGCAAAGCGGCGGCGACGATCTCGGACGCCGACGCCGAGCCGTGGTTGAGCAGCACGACCACCGGCAGCCCGCGCGCGAGTTCGCCCGCGCGCGCGGTGTAGTTGCGGCTGTCGCCGTCGCGGCCACGCACCGAAACGATGGTCCCGGCCTCGAGAAAGGCATCGGCCAGCGCCACCGACTGGTCCAGCAGACCGCCCGGGTTGTTGCGCAGGTCGAGCACGACGCCCCGCATCCGGCTGCCGATCTGGTTGCGAAGCCCGACGAAGGCGGCATCGATGCCACGTTCGACCTTTTCATTGAAACTCGCCACCCGGATGTAGCCCACGTCGTCCTCGGCGTGCCAGCGCACTGCCTGCACCTGGATGATCGCGCGGGTAAGCGTCACCTCGAAAGACTGCGCCCCCGACCGGCGGATAGTCAGCCGCACATCGGTCGCCGGACGGCCGCGCAGCTTGACCACGGTGTCCATCAGCGTGAAGCCCTCGATCGAGGCGCCGTCGACGTGGGTGATCAGGTCGCCGGCGAGAATGCCCGCGCGGTAGGCGGGCGTGCCCTCGATCGGGGCCACCACTTTGATGAAGCCTTGCTCGACCGAAATCTCGATGCCGAGCCCGCCGAACTCGCCGCTCGTGCGCTCCTGCATTTCGCGATAGGTCTCGCCGTCCATGAAGCCCGAGTGCGGGTCGAGCGCGGCCAGCATGCCGGTGATGGCGGCATAGATCAGATCCATGCCGTCCGGTTCGGTGACGTACTGGGCGCGGACGAGTTCGTACACGTCGCCGAACAGGTTGAGCTGGTCGTATGCTTCGCCGCCGGCCGCGCGCGGCGCGAGGGGCGCCGACAACAAACCGACTGCCAAGATGGCCGCAGCGAGGGCTGCCCTGATCATGAATGTCCTTTCTTCAGCGGGCCGCCAGCCACGGAAGCGGGTTGATCGGCTCGCCATGCAGACGCAACTCAACATAAATCGCAGAAGTGCCGTCTCCGCCGCCGGCACGACCCGCCGGCTCGCCGGCCAAAAGCCACTGGCCCACGATCCCATCAATCCGGGACAGCCCGGCAATCAAACTATGGTACCCCCCGCCATGTGCGATGATCAAGAGTTGGCCATAGGAGCGAAAGGGTCCGGCGAACACGATTCTGCCATCGAACGGCGCGACGACCTGGGCGCCCGGCTGGACGGCGAGGCTGAGGCCGCGCGTCGGCAAACCCTGGGCGTCCAGCTCACCCCACGAATGGATGATTCGTCCCTGGGCGGGCAGCGGCAGGTGGCCCCGCGCATCTTCGAACGCCCGGGCGTCCGGCGGCGGGGGAGGGGCCGCTTCGTCGTTCAGGCGGCCGACCAGGTCCCGGAGGTCCGCGGCCTCGGCCCCCAGACGGGCGGAGCGTTCGCGTGCCGCCAGTTGCTGGGCCCGGGATTGCTCGCGTTCTCCAGCTTTCTGGTCGAGCAGCGCCGCCAGGGCCCTGCGTTCGGCCTCCAGCCGCTCCCCGGCTTCCGCAAGTTCCGCGCTGCGGGCGTCGATTTCGCCGCGAATGGCCCGAATCGCCTGCAGGTCGGCGCTCGCGGCGCCGGCGCGGGCCTGAAGCGCCGGCACAATCGCCGACAGCAGCAGCGACGTATGGACGACATCGACGGCGCGTTCGGGTTCGGCGGCGATGGCAAGCGGCGGCTGCCGGGCAAGATGCGCCAGCGCCGCGAGGACGCCGGAAAGTCCTTGCCGCTGCCGTTCAACCGACGCCGCCTTCGCGCGCTCCTCGGCCCGCAACCCATCGAGCCGGGCGGTGATTTCGGCGACCTCGGCCTCCATCCCGAGCACCTGTTCGGCGGCGGCGATCAGGCGGGATTGCAACGCGGCGAATTCCCCCGCCAACCGTTCCGCTTCGGCAGCCAGTTGTTGCTGCTGGCGGCGGCTTTCCTCCAGCGCCGCTTCGATCGCCCGCAATCGCTCGACCTGGTCCGCGCGTTCCGCGCCACGTGGGTCCGCTTCCTGTGCAACCGCGTCCCGAGCGGCCGACGGACCGGCCAGGACGCAGAGCGCGGCAAGCGCCGCGGCCCGGAGCCTAGGCCGAAGCGCGGTCGGCGTGCCGGCGCGCGGCATCTTCGCCGCTTCGCTCCACCAGCTGCGTTCCGTCCATTTCGGGTGGAACCGGGATGCCGAGGAACGGCAACAACGTCGGCGCGATGTCGGCAAGGCGTCCGTCTGCGATGCTGGTCGCGCCGGCGGCGTTCACCAGCATCGCCGGTACCGGGAAGGTGGTGTGCGCCGTATGCGGCTGGCCCGTCTTCGGATCCCGCATCATTTCGGCATTGCCGTGGTCGGCGGTGACGAAAAGCACGCCGCCCGCCTCAAGCACCGCCGCTTCCAGCCGCCCGAGGCAGGTGTCGACGCACTCGACGGCGCGAATCGCGGCATCGAGGTTGCCGCTGTGGCCGACCATGTCGGTGTTGGCGTAATTGACGAGGATGAAGTCGTAGTTGCCGGACGCAATCGCCTCGGTGAGCCGGTCGGTCAGTTCCGGCGCCGACATCTCGGGCTTCAGGTCGTAGGTCGCGACTTTCGGCGATGGCACCAGCACGCGGTCCTCGCCGGTGAACACGGTCTCCTCGCCACCGTTGAAGAAAAACGTGACGTGGGCGTACTTCTCGGTTTCGGCGATCCGCAACTGGCGCATCCCCGCCCGGGACACCAGCTCTCCCATCGTGTTTCCGAGGTGATCCTGCGGAAACAGCGTGGTCAGTCGCTCCGACAGGGCGTCGGAATAGTCCGCCATGCCGGCCGCGACGGCGAACTGGATTTCGCGCCCGCGCGCAAAGCCGGAAAACTTCGGGTCGACCAGCGAAGTCAGGAGTTGGCGCGCCCGGTCGGCGCGGAAGTTGACCATCAACAGGCCGTCGCCGTCCCGCATGCCGCTGTAGCCGCCGATGACGGTGGGCTGCACGAATTCGTCGGACTCGTCGCGGGCGTAGGCGGTTTGGATCGCCTCGCGGGCGGTGGCGGTGGCCAGCCCCTCGCCCTCGGCGATGGCGCGGTAGCCGCGGCTGGCGCGGCCCCAGCGCTGGTCGCGATCCATCGTAAAATACCGCCCGCATACCGAAGCGAACCGCACGCCGTCGATTCCGGCGATCCGGGTTTCGAACCAGTCGAGATATTCGAGGGCGCTGCGTGGCGGAGAATCGCGCCCGTCGACGAACAGGTGCAACGCCACCGGAACGCCCGCTTCGCTCAGCGTCCGCACCAGCGGCGGGAAGTGGCTCATGTGGGAGTGCACGCCGCCGGGGGACAGCAGGCCCATCACGTGCATCGTGCCGCCACTGGCCTTCATCACCGAAATCACGTGCCGGAGTGGCTGGTTTTCATGGAATCCCCGGCCCGACGCTTCGTCGATGCGGGGCAGAACCTGCATCACCGTGCGTCCGGCGCCGAGGTTCATGTGCCCGACTTCGGAGTTGCCCATTTGACCGGCCGGCAGTCCGACGTCTTCCGACGACGTGGACAGAAGCCCCATCGGCCATTTGCCGGACATACGGTCCCATTCCGGCGTGTTCGCCAGGGCGATCGCGTTATCGCTGGGGTCCTCGCGTTGTCCCCAGCCATCCAGAACGCACAGGACGACGGGGCGGGGGCGGTTGGTTTCGCTCTGCACTTGTTCCTCGGTTATCCTGCGGCGCGGTCGTCTTCACCGGCCAGGTCTGCGGACCACATTTTTTCCAGCCCGTAGAAGTCCCGCACTTCGGGCCGGAAGACATGCACAATGATGTCGCCGGCGTCGATCAGGACCCAGTCGCCTTGCCGGGCGCCCTCGGCCCTTGCCTGGCCATATCCCGCCTGCTTGAGCCGTCGCATCACATGGTCGGCGATGGACGACACATGGCGCTGCGACGTGCCGTTGGCAACCACCATATAGTCCGCGATCGCGGTCTTGCCAGCGAGGTCGATCGAGGCGATGTCCGATGCCTTGTCCTCGTCGAGGGAGGAAAGCACAACGTCCAGCATTTTCCGGGGTTTCCCGTGTTTCTTGCGGGGGATGATCGTCGCTCCTATGCGGTTTCGTCGCTTTCGGCGCGGATCGCGGTCGACGAGGCGGTGTCGAAGGCGGTCCACAGAAAGACCCAGGCCGGCGGTGTCAGAGTAGCGAGGTTTGCGGCTTCGCCGCGGCCAATGCGCGCGGTGGCGAACTTGCGCGCCGCGGCGCCCTCCAAGGCCCGGAAAGAATAGGTAGGGCGGTCGAAAACCGCAACCGGGACCTGGTCGAACAGGGATTCCCAGCCGCGCCAGCGGTGGAGCTGGGCGAGGTTGTCGGCTCCCATGATCCAGACAAACCGCGTGGCCGGGAATCGCTGGCGCAGGGCCTGGACCGTATCGACCGTGTAGACGGTTTGCAGCTCGCGTTCGAAATCGCTGACGCGGATGCGCGATTCGTGCGCCGCCGTTTCCCGGGCGCGGGCGATTCGGTCGTCGAGCGGCTTGAGGTCGTCGGCTTCCTTTAGCGGATTGCGGGGCGATACCAGCCACCAGACCTCGTCCAGATCGAGAAGGTCGAGGGCGAGTTCCGAGATATGGACGTGGCCGGAGTGGGCCGGATTGAACGACCCGCCGAGAAGGCCGATGCGGTGCGCGTCGGACACGGGGCGTCGGCGAAACGCGCGGCCAGGGGCGGACGCCGTCAAGGGCGCACCTGACCCGTTCCGCGCACGACGTATTTGTAGGTGGTCAATTGCTCAACCCCGACCGGTCCGCGGGCGTGCAGGCGTCCGGTCGAGATGCCGATCTCGGCCCCCATGCCGAACTCGCCGCCGTCGGCGAACTGTGTCGATGCGTTGTGCAGGACGATGGCGCTGTCGACCTCGGCAAGAAAACGGGCCGCCGCGCGTTCGTCGGCGGTGACGATGCTGTCGGTGTGGTGGGAGCCGTAGGTGTTGATATGGTCAATGGCGTCGCCGATGCCGTCGACGACCCGGATCGCGAGAATGGCGTCGAGGTATTCGGTGCGCCAGTCTTCGTCATTGGCGGCGACAATGCGGGAATCGGTGGCGCGCGCCGCGTCATCGCCGCGCAACTCGCATCCCCGGTCGGCGAGCGCCGCGACAATGCCGGGCAGATGGGATCGGACGGCGGCGCGGTCGATCAGCAGGGTCTCGGCGGCGCCGCAGACGCCGGTGCGCCGCATCTTGGCGTTGACGACGATGTCGCGGGCCATCGCCGGATCGGCGGCGGCGTGGGCGTAGACGTGGCAGATGCCTTCGAGGTGGGCGAACACCGGCACGCGGCTTTCGCGCTGCACGCGTTCGATCAGCGAACGCCCGCCACGCGGCACGATGACATCGATGTATTCCGGCATCGTCAACATCGCGCCGACCGCGGCGCGGTCGCGGGTAGGCACGATCTGGACCGCGCCGTGCGGCAGATCCGCCGCCTCGACGCCGTCGCGCAGGCAGCCGTATATCGCCTGGGACGAATGGGTGCTTTCGGACCCGCCGCGCAGGATCACCGGGTTTCCCGCCTTCAGGCACAGGGCGGCCGCGTCGGCGGTGACGTTCGGCCGCGATTCGTAGATGACGCCGATCACCCCGAGCGGCACGCGCACGCGCTGGATGCGGAGTCCGTTCGGGCGCTCCCACTCCGCCAGAACCGCGCCGACGGGGTCGGGCAGCGCCGCGACTTCGCGCACGCCGCGGGCAATCGCGCCGACGCGATCTGCGTCCAGCGACAGGCGGTCCAGCATCGCGGCCGTCAGGTCGCGCGACCGGGCCTCGGCGAGATCGCGGGCGTTGGCCCGCAGGATCGTGTCCGTCTGGGCGTCGATGCGGTCGGCGGCGAGTTCCAGGGCCCGGTTCTTGTCGTCGGTGGACGCAAGCGACAGCGGCTGCGCCGCTGCGCGGGCCGCCGCGCCGAGGCGCGCAAGCAATGCCGCAACATTCTCCCGCGCTGCGGTGGCGGCGGGGGGGTTGGTCATGGATCGGAGCCTTCGAACAAGATCAGGTCGTCGCGGTGGACCATTTCGTCGCGACCACGATAGCCCAGCAGGGCCTCGATTTCACCGCTCTTGTGGCCGAGGATGCGGCGGGCGTCGTCGGAGGAATAGGCGCTGAGGCCGCGCCCGCATTCGCCGCCGCCCGATGTCTTCAGGACCACCGCGTCACCGCGCTGGAAATGGCCGGAAACGCCGGTGACGCCCGCCGGCAACAGGCTCTTGCCGCGCCGGAGCGCCGCCACCGCGCCCTCGTCGAGGGTAAGCGCGCCGGAAGGGGCAAGGCCGTTGGCGATCCAGTTCTTGCGCGCGGTGCGGGGGCTGGAGGACTGCAGGAACCAGGTGCAGCGGCCCCCGGCTTCGAGGGCCGCGAGGGGGCTTTCGATGCGCCCGAGGGCGATGACCGTGCGGCAGCCGGCGGCCATGCCGATGCGCGCCGCCGCGACCTTGGTCACCATGCCACCGGTGCCGAAGACGGTGCCCGCCGCGCCGGCCATCCGTTCGATTTCTGGCGTGATCTCGCGCACCTCGGGCACCGGTCGCGCCTCCGGATCGGTGGCGGGGTCGGCGGTGTACAGGCCATCGACATCGGACAGCAGCACCAGGCAGTCGGCGCTGACCATCTGCGCCACTCGCGCCGCGAGGCGGTCGTTGTCGCCCCAGCGGATTTCCTCGGTGGCGACGGTGTCGTTTTCGTTGATCACCGGGACGGCCCCCAACTGCATCAGCGCCGAAAGCGTGTTGCGGGCATTGAGATAGCGGCGACGGGATTCGGTGTCGTCGCCGGTCAGCAGCACCTGGGCGGCGGCGATGCCGTGCTCCGCCAGGACTTCCTGATAGGCGTGGGCAAGACGAATCTGGCCGGCGGCGGCGGCAGCCTGGTTGACTTCGAGCTTGTGGCGGCGGTGTTCGAGTCCGAGGGCGTTGCGGCCGAGGGCGATTGCCCCGGACGACACGACCAGGAGGTGTTGGCCGCGCGCGCGGCACCGGGCGATGTCGGCGGCAAGCGAACGGAGCCAGTCGGCGCGCAGTTCGTTGCCGTCGACGAGCAACGATGAGCCGATCTTGATGACCAGTATGCGCGCTGCGTCGATACCGGCTACGGGGCCCATGGCTGCGGCTCTTCCGGTTCGGGCGCATCCCTGACGATGCGGCGTTCGGCAAGGACGGCGTCGATGGCGCGGAGCGCTGTGGTGACCCCGGCCCCGGACACCGCCGACAACGCGAGGACCTTGCGCCCCGCGGCGTCTTCCAGGAGCTTCGTCTGCTCGGCCAGCGCGTCCGCGGTCAGCGCGTCGGCTTTCGAAATGGCCAGAATCTCGGGCTTGTCCGCCAGGCCGTGACCATAGGCGGCAAGTTCGGCGCGCACCGTGCGCCAGTCGGCGGCGACATCGGCGGCGGTGCCGTCGACCAGGTGCAACAGGACTTCGCAACGCTCGACATGGGCGAGGAAGCGATGACCGAGGCCGACGCCTTCGTGGGCGCCCTCGATCAGGCCGGGCAGGTCGGCGAGAACGATCTCGTGCGCACCTGTCCAGGCGACCCCGAGGAGCGGGTGCAGCGTGGTGAACGGATAGTCGGCGATCTTTGGTTTCGCCCGCGACGTGGCGGCGACGAATGTGGATTTGCCGGCGTTGGGCAGGCCGACGAGGCCGGCGTCGGCGATCAGGCGCAACTCCAGTTCGACCCATCGCTCCTCGCCGGGCGTTCCCGGGTCGGCGCGGCGCGGCGCACGATTGATCGACGACTTGTAGTGGGCGTTGCCAAGGCCGCCGATTCCGCCCCGCGCCACCAGCGCGCGCTCGCCGGGCGCGTCGAGTTCGGCCAGCAACGCACCGGAATCGATGTCGGTGATACGGGTGCCGGCCGGGACGCCCATCGTCAGGTCCGCGCCCGCGGCGCCGGCGCGAAGGCGGCCGCTGCCGTGGCCGCCCTTGGCGGCGCGAAAATGCTGCTGAAACCGGAAATCGATCAGGGTGTTCAGACCCGGGACGCACTCCGCCCACACACTGCCGCCATCGCCGCCGTTGCCGCCGTCGGGGCCGCCCATCGGGATATTCCGCTCGCGCCGGAAACTCTGGCAGCCGTTGCCGCCGTCCCCGGCGCGGACAAATACCCGCGCCTGGTCCAGAAACTTCATCGGTTCAAACGAGACGCCCTGGCCCCGCGTGGGGCCGGCGGCCTTTTGCGCGCTATTGCTCCGCCGGGGTCACGGACACATAGGTGCGTCCGGCGCGGCCGGTGCGAAACTCGACTTTGCCCGGTTCGGTCGCGTACAGCGTGTGATCCTTGCCCATGCCGACGTTTGCGCCTGCATGGAACTTGGTTCCACGCTGCCGCACCAGAATGTTGCCCGGGATCACGTCCTGGCCGCCGAACCGCTTGACGCCCAGCCGCCGCCCGGCGCTGTCGCGACCGTTGCGGGAACTGCCGCCGGCTTTCTTGTGGGCCATGTCAGGACTCCTTCTTCGCCGATTTGGCGGGCAGCTTCTTCGCCGCGGTTTTCCTGGTCGCCGGTTTCTTCCCGGTCGCCGCCTTGGTCGCCGCCTTCTTTGTCGCCGCCTTCTTTGTCCCCGGCGCTGTGGCCGCGGACTTCTTTTCGGTTGCCGGACTGGCGCTTGCGTCCGTCTCGCCTGACTTCGCCGCCGCCTTGGTTGCAGACTTTGCCGGCGCGGCGGTCGCCGTCTTCATGCCCGGCGCGCTGATTTCGGTGATCCGCAGCACCGTCTGGTCCTGCTGATGCCCCAACGTGCGGCGGTACTTTTGCCGCCGGCGAAACTTCAGCACGGTGATCTTGTCGCCGCGCGACTGGGCGACGATTTCGGCCGCGACGCGGGCGCCATCGACGACCGGCTTGCCGACCGTCGTCGTCGCGCCGTCGCCCACCATCAGCACGTCGCCGAGTTCGACCGACGCGCCGGATTCCCCCGCCAGGCGCTCGACGACGATCACTTCGTCGGGGACGACCTTGAACTGCTTTCCGCCGGTGCGAATGACCGCGAACATGAAGACCCGCCAAACTGTTGAAGTCCGCCCTGTCGGGGCGCCCGGAGAATAGCCGCAAGCCCCCGTGTGTCAACGATAATCTGGCGGCGGCGGGGCTTGTACGCCGCGCCGCCGGGTTTCCCGCGCCGACGCCCCGTGCTAGGGTCCGGACTCAATTGAGCCACCATACGATGGTTGCAGCCAGCATGATCGCCGACAGGAAGGTATCTGCGCGCTTGTCGTAGCGGGTGGCGATCC
>JAQBXG010000055.1 GCA_027625125.1 Pseudomonadota bacterium | reverse complement strand
ACGGCGGCGACGAAGCCAGCTTCATCGCCCGTCCATGGACCACTTCTTCAACAGCCTGCTAGACCGGCAACCGCAGCGTCACCCGCAGGCCGCCCTGGGGCGCCCGGGACAGCTCGATCTCGCCGCCGTGGCTGCGGATCACGTCGCGGGCGATCGCAAGGCCCAGGCCGAGGCCGCCGGTGTCGGGGTTGCGGCTGCGATCCAGGCGGCGGAACGGGCGCATCATTTCCTCGCGTTCGGATTCGGGAATTCCCGGGCCGTCATCGTCGACGGTGATCCGGATGACATCGCCGTCGCGGCGGGCGGCGACGACGATGTGATCTGCAAAGCGGCGGGCGTTGTCGACCAGATTGGTGATGCAGCGCAGGAACGCATTCGGATGCAGCGGCACCAACAGGCCGGCGTCGGCCTCCAATGAAATCTCGGCGCCGTGGCGGCGTGCGTTGGCGACAACCTGGTGCAGCATCTGGGCGAGATCGGTTTCAACCGCCGTCTCGGTATCCTGACTGCGCGCGAACGCAAGGTAGCCTTCGACCATCGCCTGCATTTCATCGACATCGGACTTCAGCGCGTCAAACTCTTCGCCTTCGGGGACCATCGCGATCTGAAGCCGCATGCGAGTCAGAGGCGTGCGCAAGTCGTGGCTGACGCCGGCCAGCATCTCGGTGCGTTGCGTGACGAATTGCAGAATGCGGGCGCGCATGATGTTGAATGCCTGCGCCGCCTGGCGCACCTCGATCGCCCCCGACGGTTTCAGGTCGGAGACCGGCCTGCCCTTGCCGAACGCTTCGGCGGCGGCGCCGAGGGCGCGAATCGGGCGAATCTGGTTGCGCAGGAAAAGAACCGCGACGCCGAGAAGAATCAACGACGAGCCGACCACCCACAGGAAGAACACGGCGATGCTGCCGGTGGTCAGCCGGTCGCGCCGCACCAGGGCCGCCAGTACGCCGCCTTCGAGCTGCACGAGGATTTCGACCGTCTGCGTTGCGCCGGTCGTATTGAACCGCGTCGGCTGCGCCAGCCGCTCGCGCAACGCCTGGAGGAGTTGTTGATCGAGGATGCGGTTGCGAAACGACATCGGTTGCGGCCCGGGGTCCAGCCGCTCGCCGGGCCGGAACGTGAGGTCCATCAGCAATTCGTGGCGCGCCGACGCGAGCACGTCGGCGAGCGCCCCGCCTTGCTCGAGCGCCGGCAGGTTCTCGACGATCAGCGCGATTTCGCCGGCGACGCCCAGCGCCAGCCGTCGGGTGACCGTATCCCAGTGGCGTTCGAAAAAGATCGTCGTCGTCACGACCAGCAGCAACGCCACCGGCGCCGCCAGAATCAGCATCGTGCGGCCCTGGAGCGTGCGCGGCAGAAAGCGTTTCAGCATCACGGCACCGTCAGTCCGGCCACAGCGCGTAGCCTTCGCCCCACACGGTTTTCAGATAGCGCGGGTTGCGCGGGTCCGGTTCGATCTTGCGGCGCAGGCGCGTCACGTGCACGTCGACCGCACGTTCGCCGGTGCCGGCGGTGCTGCCGGCGGCGAGGGCAGTGCGCGACAGCACGACGCCGGCGTTGCGCGCAAACAGGCGAAGGATGTCGGTTTCGGCGGAGGTGAGCCGCACCGGTTGGCCGTCGCGCAACAGTTCGCCACGGTCGGCGCGAAACTCGACCGCGCCCATGCGGACCGGCTCCGACGTTTCGGCCGCCGGGCGGGCGCGGCGCAACACCGATTCGACGCGCAGCAACAGCTCGCGCGGCTCGAACGGTTTGGCCAGATAGTCGTCGGCGCCGGCCTCCAGCCCGAGGATGCGGTCCTCCGGCTCGCCGCGCGCGGTCAACAGCAGGATCGGCACCCCGAGCGACAGACGCAGCGAACGAGTCAGCGCGACGCCGTCCTCGTCGCCGGGCATCATCACGTCGAGCACCAGCACATCGAATGCCAGGCCATCGAGTTTGCGTCGGGCGTCGGCTGCGCTCTCCGCCGTGGTCACGCGATATCCGTTGTCCGATAGATAGCGCCGCAGCAAATCACGGAGCCGCCGGTCGTCGTCCACCACCAGCACGTGGAAGGCGTCGGCGGGCGCGGGGGTCATGCGGATCGCCGCCGGTCCGGCGCGGTCGGGCGCAACAGTGCGGCGCGGTCGGTTTCGTCGGCCAGCGCCCACAGGACTTGCAGCGCGCCGTCGGTCGCCGTCGGTCCGGCATCGCGGAACGCCCGCGACAGGCGGCCTTGTTGCGGCGCCGACACCTGGTCCTCCAGTGCCTCGCCGCGTGCGGCCAGGTACAGGTTGCGGCGGCGGCGATCCGCCGCATCGGTTTCCTGGACGACAAAGCCGCGATCCACCAGCTGGCGCAGCACGCGCGCCAGGCTTTGCTTGGTGATGCGAAGGACCTCGACCAGCTCGGCGACCGAAATGCCGGGGTTGCGGCGGATGAAGTGAATGGCGCGATGGTGGGCGCGGCCGAACCCATGGCGGGCCAACAGTCGGTCCGGCTCGGCGGTGATGTCGCGGTAGGCGTAGAACAACAGCTCCATCACGCGCCGCAGCGCCTCCGGCTCGTCGCCGCCGGCGGCCAGCCGGAGCGCGCGGACGCCGGCGGTCGCGGGATTTACGTCAACCATATTGACTTATATTAGGCGTTTGGTTACACATCGCAACAGAAAGCTTTCGGATTGTGAGGGAGCGTGGCGATGGCGGGGCCGGCCTATGACGACCGGGACGGTCTGATCTGGATGGACGGCCACATGGTGCCATGGCGCGACGCGCGCCTGCATCTGCTGACCCATGCGCTGCATTATGCGTCGTCGGTGTTCGAGGGCGAGCGCGCCTACGAGGGAGAAATCTTCCGCCTGACCGAGCATACCGAGCGCCTGCACTTTTCCGCCGGCCAGATGGGCTTCGAGATTCCGTGGAGCGTCGCCGGCATCGACGACGCCTGCCGCGCGGTGCTGGCCGCGAACGATATCATCGACGGCTATGTGCGGCCCATCGCCTGGCGCGGTTCGGAGATGATGGGGGTGTCGGCGCAGCAGAACACGATCCACCTGGCGATCGCCGCGTGGCCGTGGCCGTCGTATTTCAGTCCCGAGGCCCGCAACGCCGGTATTCGCCTCCGCACCTCCGAATGGCGGCGGCCGCCGCCCGAAAGCGCCCCGGTGCATGCGAAGGCGGCGGGGCTGTACATGATCTGCACGCTGTCGAAGCACAAGGCGGAACGGGAAGGCTTCCACGACGCGCTAATGCTGGATACCCGCGGCCAGGTGTGCGAGGCGACCGGCGCGAATATCTTTTTGCATATCGATGGCGCGCTGCACACGCCGCTGCCCGACTGCTTTCTGGACGGCATCACCCGGCGCACCGTGATCGATCTGGCGCGCGCCCGCGGCATCGAGATTGTCGAACGGGCGATGTTTCCCGACGAGTTGGGCGACGCCCGCGAGGTGTTTCTGACCGGCACCGCCGCCGAGGTGACGCCGGTCGGGGCGATCGATGGTCACAAGTATAAGGTCGGCGCCCTGACCCACCAGTTGATGGACGACTACGAGGCGCTGGTGCGCGGGCGCGCGCCCGCCTGAGGCGCGGACGCGCCGCCGCGTTCAGGCGCCGGGCTGGTAGTACGGGTTGGTGCCCTCGGCGTGGTCGGTGATGTCGAGGACGGCGGTGATCGTCGGCACCGCTTCCATGATCCGGGTCTCGACGCCCTGTTTCAGGGTCACGTCGACCATGCCGCAGCCGTGGCAGCCGCCGCCGAATTCCAGGTAGACCGTGTGGTCGGCGACGTCGATCAGCTTGACGTTGCCGCCGTGGGAGGCGACGCCGGGGTTGATCTCGTTGTCGAGGATTTCCTGCACCGCCAGGCCTTCGTCGGTGTCGAGGCCGGGCTTGGGCACCCACTGGTCATGGTTCACGACCTCGCGCACCTCGGGCACGTAGTGGCGCAGCATCGTCTGGATGCCGCCCAGGAGGGTCGCGGCGGAACCGGACAGTCGCATGTGGACGCGGCCGGAGACCTCGTGGAAGCCGACGAATGACGCCTCGCCGCCCTGGTCGCGGGCGACCGGGGCGATGCGGGTCTCCAGCAGGTCGAGAATCTGGTCCACCGCCTCGCCGGTGGTCGCGAGGTCGGCGGTGTCGGCCGAGTCGGCCGCCGCGGAGGCCGGCGGCAGCGCGGCGGTTTCGGTGAAATGGTCCATGATCGCGCCCAGGATGGCGGGCTTGATCGTCTTCCACTCGATGCCCTCGTCCTTCGTGACGGCGATACGGTCGGTCTCCAGCACCACCGTGCGAACCGGGCCGATCTCGAACAGGCGGCCGGCCAGCGGCGAATCGTCGGCGTCTTCGGGCCGGGCGAACTCCCGCGTGCCGGACGGCAACACCTGGCGTCCGGGCAGGAACTTCAGCGTGGCGGGGGCGCCTGTCTCTTCGGTCTGGATGAACATCCTGGTCTCCGCTGTCGGGTTCTGGGCGTCTACGGATAATGTGATCCGCCGGCGACAGGTTTCAAGCTGCTCAGGCGCTGCGGGCCACCGGGGGCGATGCGGCCCAGCGCGCCGCCGCGTCGTCGTCGCTGGCCTTGGCCTCGACCCAGTGCGGGCCGCTGCCGGTCGCTTCCTGTTTCCAGAACGGCGCCCGGGTCTTCAGCCAGTCGACCAGAAACTCCGCCGCCTCGAACGCGGCCTGGCGATGGGCCGACGCAGTTATGACCAGCACGATGTTGTCGCCGGGGAAAAGCTTGCCGTAGCGGTGGATGACGCGGCTGGCGGCGAGCGGCCAGCGGTCCTGGGCCTCGGCTTCAATCCGTTCCAACTCGCGCACCGTCATGCCGGGATAGTGCTCGAGGGTCATCGACGAAATCGGCCGGTCGCCGGCCATGTCGCGGACGATGCCGGTGAAGGTGACGATGCCGCCCGCGCCGCCGCCCGCCTCGCGCACCGCCGCCAGCTCGGCGGCGACATCGAAATCCTCGGCCTGGACGCGCACGCTCATGTCAGCCTCCGGTCACCGGCGGAAACAACGCGACTTCGTCGCCGTCGGCGACCGCGGCGTCAGGGCCGACATACTCCTGGTTGACGGCGACGCGGACGGCGGAGCGGTCCTTCAGCGCCGCCGCATGGCCGCCGCCGCGGCCGTCGAGCCAGTCGAGCAGGCCGGCAACGGTGGTGACGCCGGCCGGCAACGGCACCTGTTCGTCGGCCATGCCGACCTTTTCCCGCAGCCAAGCGAAATACAGCAGCTTCATGCGGGAAAGATAGGTCGCCCGGCGGCGCCTGTCATCCCGTTCCGGCGGCGGTCGGGCCGAGGCGGCCCAGCACGAAGGCGGCGATGGCGTCGATGTCGTCGCGGTGAAACGACGGCACCGGCAGGTCCGAAAGACGGGTGTCGGCGGCGACCGCCACCACCGAGCGGTGCCTGGGCTGGTTCAGCGGTTCTCCGAGCGTGCTGCAGAACACCTCGATTTTCTCCATTTCCAGCGAGCGGTAGCCCTCGACGAGGACCAGGTCGACCGCCGCCATCTGCGCCACCAGATCATCGACGGTGGTTCGCGCAGCGCCGCGGCCGGGATGGAACAGGGTCCAGCCGGACGGCAGCCCCACCATCACCTGGGTCGCGCCGGCCTCGCGGTGCCGGTACGAATCCTTGCCGGGTTTGTCCAGGTCGAGTTCGTGGTGCACGTGTTTGACCGTCGATACCGTGCGCCAGGCGGCGACCAGCACCGGCAGCAGCCGCTCGATCAGCCGCGTCTTGCCGCTACCGGAGGGGCCGGCGATCCCGAGGATCGCGGGCCGCCTCGCGTCGGGGGCCATCGCTTTAGACGCCTTTGCGGAGATGTCTGCGGCCGGCGCGCAGGTAGTCGCCGCCGGTGTACAACGTCAGCGCCGCCGCCGCCCACAGGCCGGCGATGCCGATGCCGGTGGCGAGGCCGGTGGACGTGCCGGGCGCGAGCGGCGCCAGCAGGGCGTCGCCCGCCGCGCCCGAAAGTAGAAACCCCAATGCCACCATCTGAATCGCCGTCTTCCATTTTGCGAGGGCGCTGACCGGCACGCCGATATGCAACTCGGCGAGGAACTCCCGCAGGCCCGAAACAAGAATCTCGCGCAACAGAATGACCAGCGCCGCGAGCACAGACCAGCCGGAAATGCGGTCAAGCGCCACCAGCATCAGGATCGTCGTGGCGATCAGCAGCTTGTCGGCGATCGGGTCCAGAAAGCGCCCAAGGCTGGATTGCAGGTTCTGCGCTCGGGCCAGCCAGCCGTCCAGGAAGTCCGTGACGCTGGCGGCGGCGAACACGGCGAGCGGAATCCAGTCGGACCACGGTGATCGCAAATAAAATCCGCCGATCAGCAGCGGAATCACTGCGATGCGCGAAAAGGTCAGCAGGTTGGGCAGGCTGGCGGGCATATCCCGATCCCGGGGCGGCGCGGCGGCGGGAGTATAGACCCGGCGCGCGGCCGCTTCAGCTTTTGGAAACTCAGCCGTCGGAGTGAAAGTGGCGATAGATCGCGTCGGCGACCGTTCGGGAGATGCCGCTGACCTGGGCCAGGTCGTCGACCCCGGCCTGGGCCACCGCCCGCGCCGAGCCGAACCGGTGCAACAGCGCCCGCTTGCGGGTCGCCCCGATGCCGGGAATCTCGTCCAGCGGCGACTGGCCGATGCGCCGCGAACGCCGCCCGCGGTGGGATTCGATGACGAAACGGTGCGATTCATCGCGTAGCCGTTGCAGGAAGAACAGCACCGGATCCCCGTCCCGCAATCGGAACGCGGGTCTGCCCGGCTGATGGAACTGTTCACGTCCGGCGTTGCGGTCCGGCCCTTTGGAGATCGCCGCCAGGGCGACGCCGGTGATGCCGAGCTCCTCGAACACCGCGACGGCGGTCGACAGTTGCCCCTTGCCGCCATCGACCAGGACCAGGTCCGGCCACTGGGTGGCGTCGGTCGCTTCCCGCGCCAGGCGGCCGAAGCGGCGCTGGAGCACCTCGCGCATCATCGCCGTGTCGTCGCCAGCGGCGATGTCGCCCTTGATGTTGAACTTGCGGTACTGGCCGCGCTCCAGACCCTCGGGTCCGGCGACGATCATCGCGCCGACCGCATTCGATCCGGAGATGTGGCTGTTGTCGTAGACCTCGATCCGCCGCGGCGGGCCGTCGAGCGCGAAGGCACGCGCGACCCCCTCCAGCAGCTTGCGCTGCGACGCGCTCTCGGCCATGCGGCGATCCAGCGCCGAACGGGCGTTCGCCTGGGCCTGAAGAACGATCGTTCGCTTTGTTCCCCGCCGCGGCACCGCAAGGCGCACGCGACCCTCGGCCCGCACCCCGAGCGCGGCCTCGACCAGATCGTGGTTTTCGATGTCGTGGGACAGAAAAACCTGCTTCGGTGGGCGATGGGCGGCGTAAAACTGGCCCAGAAACGATTCCAGCACCGTCCCGAGTTCGATTCCCGTCGCGTGGACCGGAAAGTACGGGCGGTTGCCGAAATTCTGGCCGCCGCGAAAAAAGAACACTTGTACGCAGATTTCCTCGGCCTGGGACCATGCGGCAATTACGTCGGCGTCGCCCAGCGTCGGCAGGTTGATGCCCTGGCGCGCCTGAATCTGCGTCAGCGCGCGGATGCGGTCGCGGTAGATGGCGGCGGTTTCAAAATCCAGCGCGGCGCTTGCGGCCTCCATGCGGGCCGAGAACGTCCGCTGGATGCCGTGGTCGCGGCCCGATAGGAACGCGTCGGCCTGTTCGACGATGGCTCCGTAGTCGTCGGGCGAGATGCGTTGCACGCACGGCGCCGTGCAACGCTTGATCTGGTATTGCAGGCACGGGCGGGTGCGGCTGGCGAAGATGCTGTCGGAGCAGCTGCGGAGCGGAAAGGCGCGTTGCAGCGCGTTGATCGTGTCGTTGACCGCCCCGGCCGACGCAAACGGGCCGAAATAGCGGCCTTTGCGCCGCCGCGCGCCGCGATGCTTGGCGATCTGCGGCCAGGCATGGTCGCCGGTGATCAGGATGTAGGGAAACGATTTGTCGTCCCGCAGCAGGATGTTGAAGCGCGGTTTCAACTTCTTGATCAAATTGGATTCGAGCAACAGCGCCTCGACCTCGGTGTGGGTCGTGACGAATTCCATCGCCGCGGTGGCGGCGACCATGCGGCGCAGGCGGTTGTCGAGGGCGGATTCCTTCGTATAGGCCGCGACCCGCCGCTTCAGGTTTTTGGCCTTGCCGACGTAGAGCGGCAGGCCCTTGTGATCAAGCATCCGATAGACGCCGGGCTGGCCCGGCAACGTGCGCTGGTAGCGGCGAATCACCTCCACCCCGGCGGACGGGTCAGCGGCGGGTCGCTCCGGTTGGTCGCTCATCAGCCGAAAGAACCGTGCGTTTCAAACCAGTTACAGCGGCGAGACACTAATCCACGAATCCGGTGGAAAAGGTTGTGGACAAACTCGGCCCCGGAGCATCGGCATTCGAGATTCCCGCGCCTTCCCGGTGATTGCACATCAATTGGGCAATTCAGGTAACCTATTGATTTTCCAACCGAAACCAAAGTCAAGTGCGGAACGCGCAATTGCGTCGGTGCAACAAATGGCGAAATGCGGCGAAAAAGTGCGACCGGTCGCCCGGTGTGTACAACATGTTGCGCGGGCGCGTCATTTTGCCCCATCCGCGCGCGTTTTGACGACTTCGGCGCCGACCCCGGCGGCATCCGCCACGGCGTCCGGCTTTTCCACCCGCACGGTTGCCGCCTTCACCCGCGGATCCGCGAGGCAGACATCGGCGATCCGCTCGGCCAGAGTTTCGGCGAGCTGGATATGCGCGCCGGCGACAAGCCGCCGAATTGCGGCGATGACGTCGTCATAGGAAACCGCGGCAGCCAGGTCGTCGGACAGCGGGCCGGGGGCCACTTCGAGCACCAGATCGATCCGTACCGGCTGGGGGCCGTTGCGTTCGCGGGCATAGGCGCCGATGCGGGCGTCAAGCGCCAGTCCGCGGACAACCACCCGCCGCGCCGTGACCTCGTTCATTCCGGAACCGGACCGGGCGTGACCAGGTGCTGGCCGGAATCCACCGCGATCATCTGGCCGGTGACCGCGCGGTTGGCGATCAGAAACCGCACCGCCGCGACCACATCGGCGACATCAACCGGGCGGCCCAGCGGTGTCGCGGCCGCCTGGGCGGCGAAATGGGCGTCGGACTGCCGCGCGCTGGGCAGGACCGGTCCGGGGCCGACGCCGTTGACCCGCACCCGCGGCGCCAGCGCCAGCGCCAGTGTGCGGGTCAGCGTCCACAGCGCCGATTTCGACAACGTATAGGTGACGAACTCTCCAGTCAGGTTCCACACCCGCTGGTCCAGCAGGTTGATGACGTTGCCCTCGGCGTCGGCCGCCAGCGCGCGGGCGAATTGCTGGGTCAGCACGAACGGCGCATGCAGGTTTACCTCCATATGGCGGTCCCAGGA